>JAHHSE010000099.1 GCA_020025395.1 Oscillospiraceae bacterium | reverse complement strand
GGAATGTAGAAATATTCCGTCAGAGCCATGACAATCGCTTTGGCAACGGGGTCCAGATTGTTTTGAATCCAAACAGCGTCATCCTGATTGTCATGATATCCCAGCTCCACAAAGACAGAGGGGGCACGGACCTGAACCACCTCTCCGATGGTGGTAGAGGGGAGGGCGCGGACCAGCTCCGGCAGGGGATAGATGGCCTTCAGCTGGTCTGCCACCAGAAAGGCGGCTCTGCGGCTTTCCAGATTAGAGGGGGAATAGAAGACCAGAATGCCACGAACCGTTCCATAAACGCCCTCTGGGGCGGCATTGGAGTGAAGCGCGAGGTGGAGGTCATAAGTTCCGGCGTTTGAGGCCTGTATGGAGGAGGCCGCTGTCATGGTTGGAGTGTTTCGCACATACTGGATTCCGGAGGAGATGAGATAGGGGATCATGGCATCGGCCAATCGGTTCATCCATTCCTCCTCTGTTCCGCTGGTCACATAGAAATTCCCCTCCTGCGTGGAGGGGGAGAGATAGATGGTAGCCATATGAGAACCTCCTTTTCCCCAGTCTATGCAAAAGAAGGGCGGAACTTCACCATAGGAAAGAAAAAGAATCCGAAAACGGAGCCGGGATTTCGGCTCCGTTTTCGGAAAGAGTCATTTTTGAAGGCGGGCTTCCAGGCCGTCCAGTTCTTCTGCCAGCGCCTGGGGGAGCTTGTCGCCAAAGCGTTCATAGAAGATACGAATCTGCTCTGCCTCCCGGGTCCAGAGCTGGGAATCCACCGTGAGAATGGAGGCCAGGGCCTCCTGTGTGATGGGACAGCCCTCAAGGTTCAGGTCTTCGGCAGAGGGCAGGGTGCCGATGGGGGTCTCCACCCCGTGGGCCTTGCCGTCACAGCGGTCCAGAATCCATTCCAGCACCCGGAGGTTATCTCCGAAACCGGGCCAGAGGAAACGGCCCTCCTCATCGGTGCGGAACCAGTTGACATGGAAGATTTTAGGCGGTGCAGAAACGGACCGACCCATGTTCAGCCAGTGGGCCAGGTAATCCCCCATGTGGTAGCCGCAGAAGGGGAGCATGGCCATGGGGTCCCGCCGGGTCACCCCAACAGCGCCGGTGGCGGCTGCTGTGGTCTCCGAAGCCATGGAGGACCCGATGAACACCCCGTGGGCCCAGGAGCGGGCCTCATAGACCAGGGGGGCGGTGCGGGCACGGCGGCCCCCGAAAAGAATGGCGGAGAGAGGGACTCCCTGGGCAGAATCGAAGGCGGGAGAGAGACAGGGGCAGTTTTTGGCGGGGGCCGTGAAACGGGAGTTTGGATGGGCACCCTTCTCTTGGGAGAGCTCTCCGTTCCAGGGCCGGCCCAGCCAGTCCTCAGCGTGGGTGGGGGGTGTTTTGTTCATCCCCTCCCACCAGACGGTGTTGTCCTCCAGATTTCGGACCACATTGGTGAAAATGGTCCCCTGCCGGGTGGCAGCCAAGGCGTTGGGGTTGGATTTCATACTGGTGCCTGGAGCCACACCGAAAAAGCCGTTTTCCGGGTTGACCGCCCAAAGCCGTCCGTCGGGGCCGGGGCGAATCCAGGCGATGTCATCGCCCAGACACCAGACCTTCCACCCCTTCTTCCGATAGTTTTCCGGGGGAATGAGCATGGCCAGATTGGTCTTTCCGCAGGCGGAGGGGAAGGCGGCCGCCAGATAGCGGACGGCTCCGGTGGGGTCCTGTACGCCGAGAATCAGCATATGCTCCGCCATCCAGCCCTCCCGTCGGCCCAGACAGGAGGCCATGCGGAGGGAGAAGCATTTTTTCCCCAGGAGGGCGTTTCCGCCATAACCGGAATTGACCGAGAAGATCAGGTTATGTTCCGGGAAATGGGCGATGTATCGATTTTCAGGGTTTAGGTCCACCTTGCAATGGATTCCCTTGACATAGGGGGCGCCGTTTTGAATGGCGGACAGGACCTCCGGCGTGATGCGGGTCATGATGGCCATGCTGAGGGCCACATAGATGGAGTCGGTGAGCTCCACGCCATACCGGGCAAAGGGAGAGCCGGGGATGCCCATGGAGTAGGGGAGGACATACATGGTCCGCCCGTTCATCCCGTTTTTCGCAATGGAGCAGAGAGTTTCATACATGGCCTCCGGTTCGGCCCAGTGATTGGTGGGACCGGCATCCTCTTCCCTGGAGGAACAGAGAAAGGTTCTTTCCTCTACTCTGGCCACATCCTGGGGGTCGGAGCGGTGGAGGTAGCATCCGGGGAGCTTTTCCTCATTGAGAGGAATGAGTTCCCCGGTCTCACAGCCCTGTTTCCGCAGCTGCATCCACTGCTCCTCAGAACCGTTAAGGTATATAATCTCTTTGGGATTTGTCATTTTAGAGACAGCTTCCACAAAGGATTCGATTGATAAGTGAGACGCTAGCATAGTATGACCCCCTATTAAAATAAATGTTCTCTCCTTTCACTCTATTATAAAGAGTGAGTAGAGAGAACACAAGGGCCTTTTCAAAAAAGTTTGCCGGGGAACCGTCAAAGAGGAAGACGCGCTCTGATTTCGGCGGTCAGCCGGGCAAATTCCGGAATGCCCAGCCGCTCCCCCCGAATGTCCGGAGACAGACCGCAGGCCTCCAGAACCTGACGAAGGGCCTCCTTGTCCAGTTGGCTTCCGAAGCCGGCGGAGAGAGCATTGAGGAGGGTTTTCCGCCGCTGCGCGAAGGCGGCCTTTACCAGACGGAAGAACAGGGCCTCATCACAGACCGGGGCCGGAGGGGTCTTCCTTGGGAGGAGACGGATGACAGAGGAGGTCACCTTGGGGGCGGGAAGAAAACAGTCAGGGGGGACGTCAAAGAGCAGCTCAGGATCTGTATAATACTGACAGTAAATGGAAAAGGCGCCGTAATCCGGGGTGCCGGGACGGGCGCAGATCCGAAGGGCCACCTCCCGCTGGATCATGACTGTGATCCCGGAGAAGAGGCGGCTGTCAATCAGCCGTGTGAGGACGGGGGTGGTGATGTTGTAGGGGAGATTGGCACAAGCCATGGGGGTCAGGGAGGAAAAGTGCGTCTCCACCAGGGCCTTTAAATCCAGCTTCATCACATCTCCGGGCACCACAGTCACATTTTCATAGGGGGCCATGGTTTCGGACAGAATGGGGAGGAGGCGGCGGTCCAGCTCAACGGCGACCACCCTGCCCGCCTGTCGGGCCAGCTGGCAGGTCAGAGGTCCGATACCGGGACCGATCTCCAACACGCCGGAATTGGAGTCCGCACCGGAACAGGAGGCAATGTCCTCCGGGACCCGGCGCTCAATGAGAAAATTCTGGCCCATGCTTTTGGAAAAATGGAAGCCATGCCGCCCCAGAAGGGCTTTGATGTCATTTACATTACACAGATTCATAAACGCAGTCTCCTGAATGGATAAGTATCCGCCGATATAGGGGGAGAGAGACGATTGAAAAGCCGGGAAGGCTCAGGATTGCCCGGAGCGCCTCCGGCCTCGGAGGTATCGCATGGCTGCGCTCAGGAGGGCGGTGAAGAGGGGGAGCCAGACCCAGTCATAGAAGATATAGATAAAGTTGGATAAGAGAGACAGGGGGTCCAGGGGCAGGAAGAGCAGACCCGGGAGCAGGAAGAACAAGACCCAGCCCGCCATAATTCGGTTCCGATTTCTTTTCGTGGGCGCCAGGGGCTTTTTCTGCAGAAGGAAGACGGTGACAGTGATGAGGATGAGAAAGCAGAAAAATTCCACCCAGGCGAAGAAAAGACGGGCATAGTTCCAGCTTTCCTCAAAAATGGGGGTGAGGAGAATCATACTCCATCGTATCCCGGTTCCATATCGGAGATAGGTGTCTACAGAGAAGAAGAGAACCCAGAGACACCGGAGAAGGACATGGCTGCGGGCGAAGAGACAGACGACCCCGCAGAGACCGAGGGGGAAGGCGGGGAGGAGGCCGTTCAAAAAACCGATGTGCAGGCTCGACAAAATCCAGATCAGTGCCGCGGCACCCAAGAGAAAGCGGCCGATGATCCGGGGACGGGAGAGGCTCTGCTTCACGGGGGGAGCCGGGGACGGCTCTGTCAGCCTGGGCGGCGGACTTGCTGTTTCCTCTCTTCCCACCAGCTCATCTAAGGTTACCTCAAACAGGGCGCTCAGTTTGAGCAGCTTTTCCAGATCCGGCACCGAGCTGCCCGTTTCCCACTTGGAGACGGATTGTCTGGATACCTCCAGCTGATCGGCCAGCGCTTCCTGAGAAAGACCGCGTTCCATCCGAAGGCGGTAAATTGTTTCCTTTAAACCCATGGGGATAGCCCTCCTTTTGCTGTTTCTCCCACAAGATTAGAGGAAACGGGGGAGAATGTCCACCCGGTTTCCTTTCCATCTGGCGCAACCGGCGGTTGCACAATGGAAAACCATGCAAATCCGGAACTTTTATCCGTCAGAAATGGACAGGCTGTTTTTCCCTTTGGACTTGGAGGCGTACATGGCAGAGTCGGCCGCTTTATAAAGAGCCTCATAGGAGGAGAATTGCGCAGGGGGAGAAAAGGCGATGCCAACGCTGCAGGTTATGGAGAACCGGCCTTGTTCACAGGTGTACTCCTGAGGAATTTTTTCCAGCAGCGTCTGACCCAGATTCACCACCGTGTCCCGGTCGGAGATGTTCGGGAGGAAAATAACGAACTCATCGCCTCCCAAGCGGCAGATGCAGCCGTGATTTTTAAAGAGGTTCGTCAGCACATCGGCCACACGGCAGAGACACTTGTCCCCCTCATAGTGGCCGAAGGTATCGTTTATGGTTTTAAAATTGTCAAGATCCAGAAGCATGAGGGCACAGGCTGAGGCGTGATTTTCATGGCGCTGAACGAAGTCTTCCAGGGCCTTGCGATTGAAGAGGCCGGTCAGACCGTCCCGCTCGCTGAGATAGGTGATCTCCCGCTGCTTGTCAAATTCCTTATATTTGAGCTGGGTGACGCAGAAATTGATGCCGCAGACGATCATAATGATGAAGATACAGTCGATGATGTATCGCTCCATATAAAGGGAGTGGACCAAAGAGCGGTTTTTGTAAATGGTTGCGAAGATATCTAGGAGGGTGACCAGGGTGATGATGGAGAGATATTTCCAAATATGCCCGATGACGGTCAGGGAGGTGATCAGAAAAATACAGATCATCACCGTATAGGAGGTATATTCATCAAAGAAGAAATATTGGATTTCGAGGATCAGTGTGACCTGAAAAATGTTTAGATAGGCCCCGATCATGATATGCTTTCGGAAGCGGGAAAAATAGTATTTAAATAGAAAATACCATAGGAGGGAGAGCAGCACCTGAAGGAGAGAGATCCAGATAGCCGCATCCAGGGACTTGCAGCGGCTGTAATCCAAAGCATAGATGACCAGAATGTGCACCGCATAAAAAAGAAAGAGACAGACAGAAAAGGTCTGCTGGGTCGTGCAGACATATTCCTGAATGTCCTGTTCAAAGACGAGGGACTGCTTCCTCATTTGTCGGATGTCATGGAGGAGATTCATAAGACCGATCATCTCTTTCATATAGAGAAATCAAAGCTGGAGACCGATGTGGGAGCAGGAGGGAGGGGATGCTTTAAATTCTATTGTAACAAGGGCAGAGCGGAATTGTCAAGCGCCTCCCGTCCGAAAAGAAGGAGAATTTGTAGGAGTACAATACATCTTGGACAGTGAAGCAAAAAAGGATGAAGGATAGGG
>JAHHSE010000098.1 GCA_020025395.1 Oscillospiraceae bacterium | reverse complement strand
ATCCAGGTCCGGCTGATGGGTCAGGTCCAGCTGGAGGTTTTGCAGCGGTTGGCCGCTGATCGATTTGGCCTGGCCCTCACCTTCGGGAGGGGGGGGATCGTCTATCGGGAGACCATTGAAGCCCCTGTACTGGGGGTGGGCCACTATGAGCCGCTGCGGCACTATGCGGAGGTCCATCTCCTGCTGGAGCCGGGGGAGCGGGGGAGCGGCCTGGTCTTTGACACGGTCTGTCCGGAGGATCAGCTGGACCGAAACTGGCAGAGGCTGATTTTGACCCATTTGGAGGAAAAGACCCATTTGGGGGTGCTGACCGGATCGGGGATCACCGACATGAAGATCACCCTGCTGGCGGGCAGGGCCCATGAGAAGCACACCGAGGGGGGAGACTTCCGTCAGGCCACCTATCGGGCGGTCCGTCAGGGCCTGATGGGGGCGGAGAGCATTCTGCTGGAGCCTTGGTACACCTTCCGGTTGGAGCTGCCCGGGGATCAGGTAGGCCGGGCCATGACCGATCTTCAGCGGATGGGGGGAGAGGTGAATCCCCCGGAGACCGTGGGGGAGGAGGTCCTTCTCACCGGCTCGGCCCCGGTAGCGGGTCTGGGGGACTACGCCGCGCAGGTGGCCTCCTATACCAGAGGACGGGGCAGGCTCTCCTGCGCCTTTGGGGGCTATCTGCCCTGTCAGAATCAGGAGGAGGTGGTGGCCCGGCTGGGCTATGACCCCCAGCGAGATATGGAAAACACCCCGGATTCCATCTTTTGCGCCCATGGGGCGGGATATCCGGTGAAATGGAAGGATGTCCCCGCCGCCGCCCATATTGATCTGGGCATTTTCTCCCCCCGAAAGGAGGAGGAGCCATCCCGTCCCAAGGGACGAACCGGCTGTTCCGGTTCATTGGAAGAAGATCGGGAGCTGATGGCCATCTTCGAGCGGACCTATGGAAAGGTGGTCCCCCGCTCCTTTGAGCCGCAGAAAAAACCGGCCCGCACCAGTCTGGATGAACGCTATTCCATCCGGGATCTGGAGCTTGGGCCGGAGTATCTGCTGGTGGACGGCTATAACATCATCTTCGCCTGGGAGGAGCTGAAGGAGGTGGCCAGGGAAAATCTGGATGCCGCCCGACAGATGCTGATGGATCTCCTGAGCAATTATCAGGGGATTAAAAAATGTGAGGTCATTCTGGTGTTCGATGCCTATAAGGTCCCCCGAAATTCGGGGGAGGTGGTGCGGTATCACAACATCCATGTCGTCTATACCAAGGAGGCGGAGACGGCGGATACCTATATTGAAAAAACCACCTATGAGATCGCCAAGCGCCATCGGGTCCGGGTGGCCACCTCGGACGGGCTGGAGCAGCTCATCATCCTGGGCCACGGCGCCCTGCGGATTTCGGCCCGGATGTTCCGGGCGGAGGTGGAGCAGGCGGAGGGAGAGATTGGAGCGATTTTGAGAAAACACGCCCGACGGGAGGGGTCCCAATCCATCCGGGCCGCCATGGAGCGGGCGGAAAAGGGGAAGAAGTCAAAAAATCCATGAAAAAGGCCTCCCTTTTGGGAGGCCGCAGGCTGTCGAAAAACCTCCCGCAGGAAACCGATTTTTCAGGAGAGGGTGGGGGAGCTTGAAGGGGCAGGACCCGCCTCGAATGGGAGCAAATGCCCCGTGTTACTGCCCGTAGGGGCAAAGCAAGGGAAACTCTCTTTAGCGGATTGATTTGATAATATGGGAGGGAGAGCTTTGATCCAAAAGCGTTATACAGATCCTGAAAAGCTGATTTCGAATATCGATGAGTTAGAGTTGACAGACGCAGGAGAAGTTTTAATCTATCGCGGAGATCAATGGTATGGGGAAGTTACCGTCAACTTGGAAGGGAAAGAGGAAAAATTTGAAGAATTAAAACCGATGATTGCTGATGCGGCGAAACATCTTTGGGAAATGGATTTGATTGCACAAAGATATGATGCCCTGTATGGAGACGGCAGGTTCGCTTTCAGCTATGAAGCGGTGTATATATGCCTGTGCCCATTCGATGAAATGAGTGTAAGATACTATGGTATGCTGGAGAATACGGAATTTGATGTGGTTTTTCAGTGTGATGGGGATAAACTTTTGCTGAAAAGGATTGGAATGAGGAAAAATATACCACTAAATTGGGACAAAAATCAGGAACAAACATACAAGGGATCTGGGAAAGAAAACGGATGAGACTGACAAAAAGGCAGTCTCACCCGTTTTGGAATTTGGAACATTTCTGCGGAAAAGCAAGGGGAGCCCTGCCCCCTTACAGATTGGCATCCAGAGTGGAGGTAAAGGCGGCGGCGGGCTGAACCCCGACCTTGCGGTCGATCTCCTTGCCGTCCTTGAAGAAAATGACGGTGGGGATGCTCATCACGCCATAGCGGGCGGCCAGACCCTGCTCTTCATCCACATTCACCTTGCCAATGGAGGCCTTGCCCTCGTACTGGGTCCCAATCTGGTCGATGGTGGGGGAGAGCATCTTGCATGGGCCGCACCAGGAGGCCCAGAAGTCTGCCATCACCAAACCGCCCTCTGCCAATGCCTGGTCAAAGCTCTGCTCGTTAAAATGAATGACTGCCATAATCAAGTCTCCTTTTTCTTTTTAATACTGTAACTATAACAGATACAGTTCGATTTGTCAACTTTTTTTTCCGAAAACTTATCGGGGGGAAGAATGGGGGTTTTACTTGCTTTTCCCCCTGTTTCTGGGTATAATACAGAGGCCAGAAATTACAAGGAGTGAACCGATATGCCTGATGAGCTTGACACCACGATGACGCAGAATTTTATTCATGATTTGATTGACCGGGATCTCGCGGAAGGCGGACAGTACCAGGGCATGAAGGTCCATACCCGTTTTCCGCCGGAACCCAACGGCTATCTTCATATCGGTCATGCCAAAGCCATCTTTGTGGACTTCGGAACCGCCCGGAAGTACGGCGGCCTGTGCAATCTTCGGATGGACGACACCAATCCCACCAAAGAGGATGTGGAATATGTGGAGGCCATCCGGGAGGACATCCATTGGCTGGGGTACGACTGGGGGGACCGTTTCTTTTTTGCCTCGGACTACTTCGATCAAATGTATGATTACGCGGTGGCCCTGATCAAAAAAGGACTGGCTTATGTCTGCGAGCTGACCCCGGAAGCGTTCAGGGCGTATCGGGGAGATGTGAACACCCCGGCCCGCTCCCCCTGGAGGGACAGGCCCATAGAGGAATCTCTGGATCTGTTTGCCCGGATGAAGGCCGGAGAGTTTCCCAACGGAGCCTACACCCTGCGGGCCAGAATCGACCTGGCCAGCGGCAATTTCAATATGCGGGACCCTGTCCTCTATCGGATCAACCATATGAGCCATCACCGTCAGGGGGACAAATGGTGCATCTACCCCATGTATGACTATGCTCACCCCATCGAGGACGCTCTGGAGGGGATTACCCATTCCCTCTGCTCTCTGGAGTTTGAGGATCACCGGCCCCTCTATGACTGGGTCATCGCCAACTGCGACCTTCCCTCCAAACCCCGTCAAATCGAGTTTGCCCGTCTTGGCATCAATTATACGGTGATGAGCAAGCGGAAGCTCCGCCAGCTGGTGGAGGAAGGGAGGGTGGCAGGCTGGGACGACCCCCGTATGCCCACCCTTTGCGGGCTTCGCCGGAGGGGCTATACCCCGGCCGCCATCCGTCATTTTTCCGAGCGGAACGGGGTGTCCAAGGCGGCCTCCACGGTGGAATACGGCTTTTTGGAGCACTGCCTCCGGGAGGATCTGAATCAGAACGCCCCCCGTGCCATGGCGGTCCTCCGCCCCATTCCCCTTACCATTACCAACTATCCGGAGGACCGGACCGAGACCTTTGAGATCGAGAATCTGCCCGGAGATCCGGGGAAGGGAACCCGACCGGTCACCTTCTCCCGCCATCTGTATGTGGAGGCGGAGGACTTTCTGGAGGAGCCTGTACCCAAGTATAAGCGCCTTTATCCAAACGGCCCGGAGTGCCGCCTGAAGGGGGCCTATCTCATCACCTGCACAGGCTGCCGGAAGGATGAAAGCGGTCAGGTGACGGAGATTTTTGCGGAGTATGACCCCAACAGCCGGGGGGGAGATCCCGCTGACGGACGGAAGGTAAAAGGGGCCACCATTCACTGGGTGGACGCCCAGACCGCGGTGACAGCGGAGGTCCGTCTCTATGACAACCTGTTTACCGATGCCGATCCGGACGGAGGGGAAAAAAACTTCTTAGACTGCATGAATCCCTGCTCGCTGGAGATTTTGACCGATGCCAGGGTGGAGGCCTCTCTGGCCCAGGCCCAGGCCCCTGCCTCCTACCAGTTCCTGCGTCTTGGCTATTTCTGCGTGGATAATCAGGATTCCAGGCCCGGACATCTGGTTTTCAACCGTTCGGTCTCCTTAAAAGACAGCTTTAAGGTCTGAGTATGGCAGAGGGACGGCCCGGCCGTCTGTGAAAAATCATATGCGGAGGTCAGTTGAAATGAAATTTCTGTTCCGAAACGATTATTCTTTTGGGGCGCACCCCAAGGTTCTGGAAGCGGTCTGTAAGGTCAATCTGGAGGGAAATCCGGGCTACGGCGACGACAGGTACACAGCCATGGCCAAGGACCGGATTCGGGAGATCTGCGGCTGCCCGGAGGCCGCCGTGGAATTTTTGATCGGCGGCACCCAGACCAATGTTACCGCCTGCGCCTTCCTGCTCAAGCCCTGGGAGGCCGCTGTCTGTGCCGATAGCGGACACTTGAATGGTCATGAGGTGGGCGCTTTTGAGGCCACCGGTCACAAGATTCTCCCCGTCCATGCCGGCGGGGACGGGAAGGTGTCTCCTGAGATGGTGGCCCCCCTGCTAAAGGTCCATCAGGACCCCCACCTGACCAAGCCGGGGCTGGTCTATATCTCCCAGGCCACGGAAAACGGAACCGTCTACACCAAGGCCGAGCTAACCGCCCTCTCGGAGTTCTGCCGGGCCAACGGACTTTACCTCTTTGCCGACGGGGCCCGTCTGGGTGCGGCCCTCACCTCGGACAGCAATGATCTGACCCTCCCGGAATTTGCCCATCTGGTGGATGCTTTTTACATCGGAGGGACCAAGAACGGGACCATGTTTGGAGAGGCCCTGGTCATCCCGGATCCCGCTCTGGCAAAGGATTTCTTCCGCATGAAAAAGCGGATGGGCGCCGTGATGGAGAAGGGCTGGATTCAGGGGGTCATGTTCCTGTCCCTCTTTGAAGACGACCTCTACTTCAAAATGGCCCGCCACGCCAACGAGATGGCCGCCCGTCTCCAAAACGGGCTGAAGGCCTTGGGCTGGCAGCTGTGGGTGGAATCCCCCACCAATCAGGTCTTTGCCGTGGTCCACAACTCCAGGAAGGCCGGGCTGGATGAGGTGTGCCAGTATGAGGACTGGTGCAGCTATGACGAAACTCACACCGTGATCCGCTTTGTCACCTGTTTCCAGACCAGCCGGGAGGAAGTGGACGGCCTTCTGTCTGCCCTGGGAGCCTCCCGCTAAAAAAGGAAGGAACGCGCGCGGGACCGGGTTTTGCGCCGGAGTTGCAGGAGGACGGCATCCGCGTGTCCGGACAAGGCCTTGAAAGTAAGAGGGAATGCTGACACCGCTGACGCACCGAACGTGCGTCAGCGGTCAGCTTGTCAAAAAAGCCTCGCAGAGTTTGCCGCCGCAGCGGTAAATAAA
>JAHHSE010000097.1 GCA_020025395.1 Oscillospiraceae bacterium | reverse complement strand
GCGTATCGTTTCTCTTTTTTGGAATACCGTATGTTCGGCGCCTGATGCCATTCTCTCTCCGGTTTCCCTCTTCCATCCTGGGAAAACCAGCCCATTCCGTATCATTTCCCGATTTTCACCCTTTTCATCTTTGTCATATTATGGTATCATATTGGTATACCATTATGGAAAGGAAGAGATGGATGGAATCCATACGCAAGGAGCGCCCCTCCAAAGTCAGCGGCGATGAATTGGTCCTACGGGGTATGAAGCGGCTCATCGCCGTCGGTGAGTGGAAGGAGGGAGACAGGCTCCCCTCGGAAGAGGAGCTGTCGGAACGGTTTCATGTCAGCAAAGCCTCCGTTCACAGGGCGCTGAAGGCAATGGAGAATATGGGCATTTTGGACAAAGGCCGTGGGGATGGCCTCTATGTGCGGCAAGTGACCCTGGCCGATCTGATCCGCCGTCTGGATCTTTCTGTCCCTATCTCTCTGGAGACCATGATCAATCTTCAGGAGCTGCGCATCCACCTGGAAACCTATGCCGCCTACCGGGCCGCCCTCCATCGCACGGAGGAGGATCTGTCGGAAATCCGAAGGGTCCTCTCCGAGATGCGGATGGCGAAACGCGATCCGGATCAGGAGAGTGAGGCGGCCGTCACCGCCATGCAGAAACGCTCTCACCAGTTTCATACCTGCTTGATCCAAGCTGCCCACAGTGATATTCTTTCCGGTATTTACAACAATCTCTATGAGTCCCTGGATATCTCCCGCCAGTTTGCCATAGGCACCAGCAGCATTTCCTTCAATTCCATCCTGGCCCATGAGACGGTATTCCGCCATATCCTTGAGAGGGATGCCAGAGGCGCCAGAGATGCCATGTCAGAGCATCTGGAGGACCTGCAGGAGCAGCTGACCGCTCTTTCGGAGGGACGGGAGGTCCCCATTCTGGAATCCCTGTGATTCGACAGTAAAAGAACCGGAGTGATTGCTCACTCCGGCTTTTTCGGCTTATTTCATGGTGCCTTTGAAGACAGCCGCGTTTTTTATAAAGTATTCCAGGCCGGAATAGACGGTGGTAAGCAGAATAACCGCCCAGCACAGGGTATTGACCTCCTTGGGAATGGGGAGGAACATCAGACAGAGACATACCATGGTAGAGGCCGTTTTCACCTTGCCGGACCAACCGGCGGCAATGACCTTTCCCTGATCGGCAGCCACCATCCGCATCCCGCTGACCGCAAACTCCCGTACCAGCACCACAAACACCACCATGGCGGGCATCTGTCCCAGTTCCACAAACCACATCATGGCAGCCAGCACCAGAAGCTTATCGGCCAGAGGGTCCATAAACTTTCCAAAGTCCGTGACCTGGTTGCGGTGACGGGCAATATAGCCGTCCACATAATCCGTGAGGCTGGCAAAAACAAAGATGACCAGACCCACATACTGGCTGTATGGGACCTCCAGATAGAGGACGACCAGAAACAGAGGAATCATCAGGACCCGAAGCATGGTCAGTTTATTGGCTGTATTCATTCTTCTACCTCCCCCATCCGTTCACCACTCTCCGTGACCTGAGTGATGCGCACTGAAACAAATTCCCCTGCTGGGACCAGGCCCGCAGCCGTAAAGAGGACCCGTCCGTCGATCTCAGGCGAGTCGGCATAGGAGCGGCCCGCATAACAGCCCGCCTCAGGGTCAAAGCCCTCACAGAGGACCTCCATCACCCTGCCCAGCTGCTTTTCATTGTACGCGTCGATCACCCTGGATTGGAGATCCACCAGAAGCTCCACCCGTCGGGCGGCCACCTCCTCAGGCACCTGATCCGGCATGACGGCGGCAGCCGTCCCCTCCTCCGGAGAGAACTGGAATACCCCGGCCCGCTCGATGCTGGTCTCCCGCAGGAAGTCACACAGCTCCTCAAAGGCCTCCTCTGTCTCCCCGGGCAGGCCGCAGATCAGAGAGGTCCGCAGAACCACACCCGGTATCCTGGCCCGCAGCTTGGCAAAAAGCTCCAAAATCTCCGCCTTGGTCCCCCTCCGGTTCATCCGCTTGAGGATCTCATCGTTGCAGTGCTGGATGGGGATATCCACATAGGGGAGGATCTTGGGCTGGGAGGCGATGGTCTCAATGAGGGTGTCGTCAAACAGATCCGGATAGAGATAGTGAAGGCGGATCCACCGGAAGGGCAGCTTGGACAAGGCCCGGAGCAGCTGGGAGAGATGACTCGTCCCATCCCAGTCCGTCCCATAGCGGGTGATGTCCTGGGCGATGACAATCAGCTCCTTCACCCCGCTCTCCGCCAGCAGCTTTGCCTCCGCCAGAAGGGAGTCCATGGGCCGGCTCCGATACCGCCCCCGCAGTCTGGGAATGATGCAGAAGGCGCAGCAGTTGTCACATCCCTCGGCAATTTTCAAATAGGCTGTATAGCCGGGGGTGGAGACCAGCCGCTCCCCGTCCTCAATGGTGTGGTGAATATCCCCGAAATAGGCGGGGGTCTCCCCCTCCATCACGGCCTTCACCGCCTCCACCACATCGGTATAGCTCCCGGTCCCCATCATGCCATCGATCTCTGGCAGCTCCTCCATGATCTCTTCCCGATACCGCTGGGTCAGACACCCGGCCACCAGCAGCTTCTTCAGCTTCCCGGCTGTTTTGAGCTGGGCCAGCTCCAGAATGTTGGTGATAGCCTCACTCTTGGCCCCCTCGATAAATCCGCAGGTATTGAGGACCGCCACATCGGCCCCCACGGGCTCCCCGGTCACGGTCCAGCCCTCCTTCCGGCAGAGGGCCATCATCTGCTCGGTATTTACCAGATTTTTTGCGCAGCCAAGGGATACGAATGCAACTTGATACGACATATATACGCTCCATTATGTTTTGTTATGAACAAAAGGGATCAGACCATGGTCCAGCGGCCCTCTCGTCTTGGGGGCATCTTGGGGGCCTGATCGGGCCAGCCCAGAGAGATGGCGGATACAAATTCCCCTTTTCCAGGGGCAAAGCGGTCCCGAAGCCGGTCCCCAAAACCCATCCGCTGGGGAGCGCTCATCCAGCAGGAGCCTATCCCCTTGTCCCAGGCGGAAAGAAGCAGGTTCTCAATGGCGGCGGACACGCTCTGCATGGCTCCATCCCGGTCAGGGAAGTCATCCTTCAGGAAAAAGGCCAGCACACAGACCGGGGCTCCGCCCAGGCTGAGCATGAAATTCCGGGTCTCGTCGATGGTCTCGGGATGCTTGGAAAAGCGTTCCTTCAGCACGGGGTTGAACTTCTCCACCACCTCCCGCATAATGGTCTTCAAATCGGCCATGGCCTCCGGAGAGCGGACCACCACAAAATGCCAGTGCTGGAGATTGACGGCGGAGGGAGCCGCCAGGGCCGGCTCTATGATCTCCTCCAGCAGGGCGTCAGAAATGGGCTCTTTTTTGTACTTTCGGACACTTCGCCGGGTCAAAAGACAGTCTCTCGCATTCATGACAACGACCTCCATTCATCCATATCAGCCTCATATCGGCTCAGCGCTTTTCCAATGTCAGACCAGGAGTAGCCCCGACGGGCCAGGGAATCCGAGACCCGCTTCCAGTCCCTTCGGTCCGGATGCTCAATCCCTCGGAGTTTTTTCGCCACCAAGGCGTCCAGCACATCGGCAGGGTCCTCTCTCTCCGACAGGGCCTCCTCCCCAAGCTCCCTTGAGACCCCGCGCCGGGAAAGCTCCTCCCTGATCTTATAGGGTCCATAGCCCTTGGCGGCATAGTGCCGGACCAGGGCGGACGCATACTGCGCATCATTCAAATAACCCAGCTCACACAGGCGGCAGGCAATCCTCTCCCCCTCCTCCGGGGGACACCCCTTCCCGGTGAGCTTTCGGATCAGCTCCGCCCTGGAGAGGGGGCGGACCGAGAGGACCTGGAGGGCGTATTCCTGAAACCGCCCCTTCTCCGCCGCGGAGAGAAGGGCGTTCCTCTGGTTCTCCTCCAATTCCATCCCGGTGTAAAGGGAAAAGGCGACCACCTCGTTTTCCGTCACCCGAAGGATTTCTCCATTGTCCAGATGGACCAGCCATTGCTCCCTCTTCCCCGGGGAGGGGGAGAGCTTAGTGATCCGCATCCTCAAAGTCCTCGGCGGAGACATCCACCGCCCGCCCGGCGGCCTTGGCGGCGGCTTGGGCCTGACGGCTCATGAGCTTAAAGGCGTTTTTGCGGATATCTGCCTCCAGTCCCCTTGCCACTTCCGGATTGTCCTTGAGATACTGCTTGGCGGCATCTCTGCCCTGCCCCAGACGGGTCTCTCCCATGGAGAACCAGGAGCCGGATTTCTGCACCAGGTCCAGCTTCTGTCCTAAATCCACCAGCTCACCGATCTTGGAGATTCCCTCTCCGTACATAATGTCGAACTCCGCCTCCCGGAAGGGAGGGGCCACCTTGTTTTTCACGATCTTGGTCCGGGTCCGATTGCCGATGATCTCACTGCCGTTCTTCAGGGACTCCACCCGGCGCACATCAATCCGCACAGAGGAGTAAAACTTCAGCGCACGGCCTCCGGTGGTAACCTCCGGGTTTCCGTAGACCACCCCCACCTTTTCTCTCAACTGGTTGATGAAGATCACGATACAGTTGGTCTTGGCGATGGAACCCGCCAGCTTTCTCAGGGCCTGACTCATCAGACGGGCCAGCAGACCCACATGGGAGTCCCCCATATCCCCTTCGATCTCCGCCCTGGGGACCAAAGCCGCCACCGAGTCCACCACCACCACATCAATGGCGCCGGAACGGACCAGAGCCTCACAGATCTCCAGTCCCTGCTCCCCCGTGTCAGGCTGGGCGATGAGCATGGAGTCGATGTCCACCCCCAAAGCCCTTGCATAGGTAGGGTCCAGCGCGTGTTCGGCATCAATGAAGGCCACCTCGCCCCCCTGCTTTTGAGCCTCTGCCACAATATGGAGGGCCAGGGTGGTCTTACCGGAGGATTCCGGTCCGTAGATCTCAATGATCCTTCCCTTGGGCACACCGCCGATCCCCAGCGCCAGATCCAGAGAGAGGGAGCCGGTGGGAATGGCATCCACCACCACCCCCTGATTTTCTCCCAAACGCATGATGGAGCCCTTGCCATAGGCCCGCTCGATCTGGGCCATGGCGGTTTCCAGGGCCTTTTTCTTGTCGGAGGCGGGGGCGGCGGGCTCGATGGTTGATTTCTTTTTATCAGCAGCCATAGTGAGGTATCCTTTCTGACTTTTTTCAGGTCCCATAAGACCTGTTTCCTGTTGGAATCTAATCCATGGTGGGTACGACCCCCTCCACCATCCGCCGAATTCCGGCGGGGTCCTGGGTGATCTGAATATTTTCATAGCCGGCATCGGCCAGGATCTTTTCCACATCGGGGGCCTGATGAATGCCCACCTCAAAAAGCAAGGTTCCCCCCAGCCGGAGGGCCTGATTCCAGTTTTTGGAGATGGAGCGGTAAAAATCCAGTCCGTCCTGCCCCCCGTCCAGGGCGGCGTGCGGCTCGTATGCCCGGACCGACCGATCCAGGCCGGGGATCTCCCCGGTGGGGATATATGGGGGGTTGGAGACAATCACATCAAAATCCCAGAGGGAGGGCGAGGGGGGCTGAAGGGCGTCGGCCTGCACACAGGTCACCCTGGCATTCAAGCTGCTCCTCCGGACATTGGACTTGCAGACCCGGAGGGCCTTCTCGGACAGATCCGCCAGGACCACCCGGCAGTTGGCGGCATATCTGGCCACCGCCAGACCGATACAGCCCGAGC
>JAHHSE010000096.1 GCA_020025395.1 Oscillospiraceae bacterium | reverse complement strand
CCTCCCAGCTGACGCAGATCCCAACCGTCCGCTCCCCGGAGGGGTCCAGACCGTTGGGATAGGGGGGGATCACGGGAAACGCACTGTAAAAGCCCACATTCTCTTCCAGAATGGCAGCGGAGACCCGCTTTGCCATGGTCATATCGTCAATGAGAAAGCCATGCCGGGCGGCCCAGGTGTCCACGGAGAATTTTCGGTTCACATCCGTGGCGGTGGTGACCACGGGGACGGCCCCCAGAAAGGAGGCCAGGGTTTGGGTGAGCGCATTCGCCCCCCCAATGTGTCCGGAGAGCAGGGAGATGACGAAGTTGGCACGCTCGTCCAGGACCAGGACGGCGGGATCGGTGCGCTTGTCCCTCACATGGGGGGCGATCTCCCGCACCGCAATCCCGCAGGCCCCCACAAAGATCATCACATCCGCCCAGGAAAACCAATTTCCATAAAAGGCGGCGGCGGGCTTTTGGATGGGCTCAAACCCCGGCAGGGAGAGGCGCTCCGGAAGAAAGAGCCGGAGGTCCTCCCCGGAAAAGCACAGGGCCGCCCTTTGGGCGGTCTGTGCCCCCTGTCTGCTGTACGCGAAGAGGGCGATCTTCATTCCGTGGCCTCACGAAATTCCGTGGTGAAGCCGGGGTGATAGAGAAGGGAGCGGAGATACTGGTCCCCCATGCAGTTTCCCACGATAATGAGAGAGGTTTTGGTCAGCTTGTTCTCCGTGACTGTCGCGTGGAGGGTCCCCACGGTGCAGCGGAAGATCTTCTGCTCCGGCCAGGTGGCCTTATAGACCACAGCCACCGGCGTCTCCTCCGGATAGCCGCCGGCCAGAAGGTCCGCCTGAAGAACCTGGGTGAGAGAGGTGCTCAAAAAAAGGACCATGGTGGCCTGATGGGAGGCCAGAGCACGGATGGACTCCCGCTCCGGCACAGGGGTACGGCCGGCGGTGCGGGTGATAATGACGGTCTGGCTCACATCAGGGAGGGTGTATTCCGTTTTCAGGGCCGCCGCCGCCCCGCAAAAGGAGCTGACACCGGGGCAGACATCGTATTCGATGCCCCGCTGCGCAAGCTCGTCAAACTGCTCCCGAACCGCGCCGTAAATACTGGAATCTCCGGTGTGGAGACGGACTGTGGTCTTCCCCTCCCCCTCGGCCTTCTCCATGACGGAGATGACCTGCTCCAAAGTCATTTTCGCGCTGTTGTGGATCTCACAGCCGGGCTTTGCATAGGTGAGCAGCTCCGGATTGACCAGGGAGCCTGCATAGATCACCACATCCGCCTCCCCCAGGAGACGGGCGCCCCGGAGGGTAATCAGGTCAGTTGCACCGCTTCCGGCGCCGACAAAGTGTACCATTGTTATTCCTCCATAATCATCTTCAAAAGTTGATCCGCCTCAGGAGTTTTTCCTACGATCCCATATTCTTTGGAAAAGAGGATGGCCCCGGTCTTCAGCGTCTCCCCTCCCCGGTGCTGGAGGTGGAGGGAGACCCGGCGGGTCAGGCGGTCCAGCGAGGCCTCATAGCGGCCCTCCTGCTTTAAAATCCGCAGACCGTCATCACAGGTGACGCAGTCCAGCAGCTCGGAGATGCCGGCGGGACTCAGGCCGGAGGCCCCGGCGCAGGCCGCCAGGATCTCCATGCGGCAGTCTCCGTATTTGGAGTGTGTATTCAGCATTCCGCCCCCGATCTTCACCAGCTTCCCAATGTGGCCGATGAGCAGGGCGCCCCGAAAGCCCAGCTCCCTGCAAAGGTCCAGAGCGTCCCCCACAAAGTTGGAGCATTGGACTGCCAGCCGGGGGGCTATCTCCAGATTCAGACGAATAAAGTCGGAGCCGTAGTTGCCGGGGGTCAGGAGGGCGTACTCCGCCCCGTCGGCCCTGCGCTGGCGCAGCTCCACCCGGATGGTATCCACCAGAGCCTTTTCACTCATAGGCTCCACAATCCCCGTGGTGCCAAGAATGGAAATCCCCCCCAGAATGCCCAGCTGGGGATTGAAGGTCTTTTGGGCCAGACGAGCTCCATCGGGGGCGGAGATGAGGACAGACAGACCCCCGGTATAGTCGGTGAGCGCCATGACCTCCTCCAGGTTTTCCCGGATCATCTGCCGAGGGGTGGAGTTGATGGCGGCGGCCCCCACCGGCTGATCCAGTCCGCGCCTGGTCACACGGCCCACCCCATCTCCCCCATCAATGGTGATGCCGGGGGCGGAGGAGCGGGAGACCGTGGCGAAGATCAGGGTGCCCATGGTCACATCCGGGTCATCTCCCCCGTCCTTCTCAATGGCGCAGGAGACAGCGGCCTCCCCCATCTGGATCTTTTGAACGGCAAGGTCCAGCTCGATCCCCTTGGGCGTTAGAAGAGAAATCCGCTCCTTCCTCTGTCCGGTGAGGAGCATCCAGGCCGCCGCCTTGGCGGCGGCGGCGGCACAGGAGCCGGTGGTATAGCCCAGTCGGAGACGCTTTCCCTCCTTGACAATGTAAGTATCCATGTTACCGCAGGATCTGGTAGAGCATGGCGTTGCAGATGGCGGCGGCCACATTGCTGCCCCCCTTGCGTCCGCGGGCCACAATGTGGGGGATCTGGGAGCCGAGAATCAGCTCCTTGCTCTCCACCACATTTACAAAGCCCACCGGGACGCCGATGATCAGAGCGGGGTGCAAAGTCCCTTGCTCCACCTGCTCATGGAGGGAAATGAGGGCCGTGGGAGCGTTTCCAATGGCGAAGATACAGGGCTTTTTCAAGGCGGCGGCCCGTTCCATGGAGACAATGGCGCGGGTGATCCCACGGGCCCTGGCCTCCTCCGCCACATCGGGATCGGACATGAAGCAATGGACCCGGCCCCCCAGCTGCTCCAGAATGGTCTTATTGATTCCGGCCTTTGCCATCTGGGTGTCGGTGACAATGTCACAGCCCTGCTTCAGGGCCTCAATGCCCTTGGAGACGGCGCGGGGAGAAAAAATCAGGTTGTCCGCATAGTCAAAGTCGGCGGTGGTGTGAATGGCCCGTTTGATGACCGGCTCATTTTCCGGGTCCAGAACCTTGTCCCCCAGAAGCTGGGTGATGATCTCAAAGCTGCGTTTCTCAATGTCCATGGGTTGGATTTTTTCAATCATGTCGGTTTTTCTCCTTTATACAGGCTTGATAGAATGCGCGGGCAAAAGAGAGGTTGGCGTAAAAGTGAAAATGAGGGTATCCGGCGTAGAGATGGTCATTGCAGACCGCGCAGGGCCAGGTCTTTCCGTTGGATTTGGAGGCGGTGAAGGAATGTCCGGGAAGGGTACAGTCCCAGTGGTGGAACTCGTGTCCCCGAATCTCCTCCCCGGCCTGACAGAGCAGATTGTCCTGATTGGCCCGCAGGGTGACATAGCCGAAACGGGACAGCTTCCCCGTGTCATAGCAGTCACCGGGCAGAGCCCCCACCATGGGAAGGTCCCCGATGGACTGGGTGAGGTACATAAAGCCCCCGCATTCGGCAATGCAGGGGAGTCTGTCCTCCAAGGCCCTTCGGATGGAGCGTCGCATGGAGAAGTTATCACTTAGAGTCTGGGCGTACAGCTCCGGATAGCCGCCTCCCAGATAGAGTCCGTGGATGTTTTCCGGAAGATGGGGGTCGGAAAGAGGGCTGAAGGGGACCAGGCAGGCCCCCAGCCGGACCAGGGCATCCAGACTGTCCTCATAATAAAAGCAGAAGGCCTCATCCCTGGCCACCGCGATTCGGACCTCCTCCGACTGGACGGGGAGAGGGAGGTCCTCACAGGACACGGCGGGGGCGGTGCGAGCCAGGGCCATCAAACCATCCAGGTCGATGGACTGCTCCGCCTGCTCAGCCAGGAGATTCATTTTCTCCCTGAGATTCCGGACTTCCCCGGCGGTGATGAGACCCAGGTGACGGCTTTCCAGGGCGCACTCCGGGAGCTTGGGCAGATAACCCAGAGGCCGGACCCGTCCCCCAAATCGGGAGGTGATCGCCTGGGCCAGGACCTGGTATGTGGAGGGGGTGCATTGATTCAAAATGACCCCGCAGATCCGATGGTCGGAACAGAAATCCAGAAACCCCTGGAGGACAGCCAGAAGGGAGAGGGAGGCCCCACGGGCCTGAATGACCAGGACAACGGGGCTTTCCGTGGTCTGGGCCAGCTCATAGGTACTCCCTTGGGTGGTGGTGAGCCCCATGCCGTCGTAAAAGCCCATCACCCCCTCGATCATGCAGATGTCCCGATCCGCCCCGTTTTTAAGGAGAAGATACCGGGTGGTATTTTCGCTGAAAAAGAATCGGTCCAGATTGGCGCTTTTGGCCCCGATGATTCGGCTGTGGAACATGGGATCAATGTAGTCAGGCCCGCATTTAAAGGCCCCGACCCTCTTTCCGCGGTTGACCAGAGCCTGCAGGATGGCACAGGATACCGTGGTCTTTCCGCAGCCGCTGTTGGTTCCGGCCAGAACAAATCTGGGAAGGGTTTGTCCCATCAGGGGTCCTCCTCTCTGTTTGTATCGTTTTCAAAAGCCTGTGTTTCCGCAAAATCCAAAACCTCCTATGGGGGAAGGGACGAAATGTGGCAAATCAGCCCGTGCCAAACCAGGTCGGCCGGCATATATTCACAGTAGGGAGGGATTTGGAGCGTGACGGAGCCCCTGTTATGGGACACGGCCTATACACATCTTTCCGGGTATGTGTATAGGCCGTGTAAAGGGGGTTCTTATTGAGCCATGGCATCCGCGGCGTGCCGGACAAAGAGCTGCTGGACACCTTTGTACTGACCCATGCCATGGAGGACACACTCGACCTCGTATCCGGCTTTTTGGAAGACGGTTTT
The DNA here is from genome assembly GCA_020025395.1 of Oscillospiraceae bacterium. Classification (GTDB taxonomy): domain Bacteria; phylum Bacillota; class Clostridia; order Oscillospirales; family Oscillospiraceae; genus JAHHSE01. The sequence continues at coordinate 974 of JAHHSE010000096.1, read as the reverse complement.
CCAGGAATCCGCCTTATCACCGGCCATGTCGTTGGTGGCGTGATCTCCGGCCACGATCATCAGAGGCAGAAGCACAACCTTCTTTGCCCGGGTCTTCTGGACGGCGGAACACACATCTTCCAGAGTTGGGGCGGCCTCTACCGTGCCGATAAAATAGTTTCCATGGCCTGCGGCGGTGAGGACCCCCTGGAATTCGGCGTAGACGGCGTTGGCCTCATGCTCGGTGCCGTGTCCCATGAAGACGATGGCGGTCCCCTCTTTGTTGTGGGCCGCGGTCTCCGCAAGAAGACACTCCATCAGAGCCTGATGATCCGCCTGGGAGCTGAGAAGGGGAGTGGCCATTTTCAGGCTGTGGAATTGATGGGCATACCGGCTGACCTCCTTGGCCACATCGTCATACTCAAAGCCGCTCATCACATGAGTGGGGAGGACTACCACATCCTTTACTCCGTCTGCGATCAGCCGTTCCATGGCCTCGGTCACATTGTCAATGTGCAGCTGCTCCCGCTTTTTCAGGATTCGGAGGATGATCTGGCTGGTAAAGGCCCTTCGAACCCGGTAGTCAGGGTAGGCGGCCTGAAGAGCGGTCTCGATGGCGCCGATGGTCCGATCCCGATTCTCATTGTAGCTGGTACCGAAGCTGACCACCAGGAGAACAGGCTTGGGCTCCGCTTTCCCGGAGGTACGGGGGACACAGTCCAGACAGGTCACATTATCATTCATGGGGGTTCTCCTTTGTACATTTGAATCGATCTGTTTGACAGCCTCTCAAGAGGGAAAAATCGGTCATAACAGCTTTGAACTGTTATGACCGATTTTACACAACAAAAATACTTATCCGTCCAGATCCGAGATGGTATAAGCCGTCATTTGAGCAGGTCTCCTGACTCGCGTATCATCAGTCTGCACACTGTCTTCTCGGGAGGGGTCCCAATGACTGACCATTGCCTTGTGTACAGCTTCCACGCATACAG
>JAHHSE010000095.1 GCA_020025395.1 Oscillospiraceae bacterium | reverse complement strand
ATGCTTTTATTTTACAACATCAAAATTTTTTGTCAACTAGTGTGAACAGGTTCTAGTACGCGGAAACCTAAGAGTACTGCGCCGCAAGGGAAAGAGCCATGGGGCCAAAGAAACTCGTGGAAAGTATAACAAGGGAAAATCCATTCGAAAACGGGATAGATCCGTTTACAGCCGGTTAGAAGCTGGACACTGGGAAGCAGATACGGTAGTAAGCGGACAAGGAAAGAGCAAGGCTTGCTTTGCGACCTTGGCCGAGCGGAAAACCCGCTTTTATATCGACATTAAGATGCCGGATCATAAAGCAAAAACCATGGAAGATACCATCGTAGCAGCACTTTCACAGTTTCCGCCTGAGCTGGTAAAAACCATTACCTGCGACCGGGGAACAGAATTTGCAAACTGGGCAAACATTGAGAAACGGCTAAACTGTGACGTCTACTTCGCAGACCCATATTGCGCTTGGCAGAAGGGTACAAATGAAAATTCCAATGGCCTGCTCCGAGAGTTCTATCCTAAGGGCAGAAACCTCTCTCGAGTCAGTCCTAAGACATTAAAACGAAACCTGGCGTTGATCAACGCCAGGCCTCGTAAGGTATTAGGTTTTCGTTCTTCCCAGGAACTGTGGGACATTGAGCTCGCTAAGTGTTGCACTTAGTTTGACAATTCACTTTTGATATCACAACCACACCAAAACGGCAAAGCCGCCGCTAAAAAAGTAGGTGTTTGTGTAATGTCCATTTGGTGGAGGCGAGGGGAGTCGAACCCCTGTCCGAAAACACTTTCACGGGAATCTCTCCGGGCGCAGACGGTACTTTACATTCCCTCGCTCAGGCGTGTGCCGTCACACTCAAAAGCTCGGTAGAGTCATGGTTCATGGTACGCGCAACTCTTTGCGTACGCACGGACGCCACTTCGTCACGCCCACCCCCGGCTCGTGGCCCTTCCGGGGAGGACGGCCGCATCAAGCAGCGGCGAGAACTACGTTGTCGTTGTTCTTTAATTTATAAAGTGCCCATTTTCAGGATGATAGGCGCATCCGCCCGCTATTCCCGCTTCCGCGTCCCCGTCGAAACCGGTACGCCCCCAAATCAATTTTTGGGATCTCGATTCCCTCCGGCCTCTGGGGCCGGAGGGAATCGGAGCTTTTCAGGAAACTTTTTCCGGTTCGGGATACTCCACCCCGAAGGTTTCCACGGTGACTTTCTTCATCCGCTGATCTGCCTTCGGCTTATCTCCCCAGCCGGTGGGGGCGGAAACGATGCGGTCCGCCACCTCCATTCCCTCGGTGACCATGCCAAAGGCGGCGTAGTCCCCATCCAGATGAGGGGCCTTCTCCACCATGATGAAAAACTGACTGCCTGCGGAGTCAGGGTCCATCGCCCGCGCCATGGAGAGGACTCCCCGGTCGTGCTTCAGGTCATTCTCAAACCGATTGGAGGAAAACTCTCCCTGAATGGAGTATCCGGGACCACCCATGCCGTTCCCGTCCGGACAGCCCCCCTGGATCATAAATCCGGGGATGACACGGTGGAAGATCAGTCCGTCATAAAAGCCCTGCTTCACTAGGCTGATAAAGTTATTCACGCTGTTTGGCGCCACCTCTGGATAAAGCTCGGCGCGCAGGACGCCGCCATCCTCCATCTCGATGGTTACAATGGGGTTTTGAGCCATATTGCATTTCCTCCTTATGCTCTGGACCTGTCCTTTCTGGCCCGGTCCATCTCCCGCCTGGCATCCCTGGCCGCCGCGGCCTCCCGCTTGTCATAGAGCTTTTTGCCCTTGGCAAGTCCCAGCTCCACCTTCACTCTGGGTCCCTTCAGGTAGAGGGAGAGGGGGACCAGAGCATAACCGTCCTGCTTTACTTTGGCAAAAAGCCGCAGAATCTCCCTCTTATGCATCAAAAGCTTTCGGGGCCGCATGGGATCTTTGTTAAAGATATTTCCCTTTTCATAGGGACTGATGTGCAGTCCGTGAACCATCAATTCCCCATCCTTCACAACCGCAAAGGAGTCCTTCAGATTCACCGCACCCTGCCGGATGGATTTCACTTCGGTGCCCGCAAGCTGGATCCCGGCCTCAAACTTCTCCTCCACAAAATAATCGTGGTAGGCCTTTCGATTGCTGGCAACCGATTTAACGGCATCCTTTCCCATGGCGGGCACCTCTCTTCCCTTCAGTATAATTTTATTATACCATGGCTGTCAAGAGTCTAATCCAATCTTCTCTCCCCTTTTATCAAAAGAAGGCGGAGCAGAGGGAGAAACACCTCCCCCGGAATCAAAATTCCGCCCGCCTCCCCGTCCTCTTTTCCACCTCCAAAGGGCGGAAGCTCTCTTCTGCCGAACTCGGACAGACAGCAGCGGACCCGTTCATCTCCCCCCTCCGGCCGAAGCCAATAGGCCCCCCTCCAAAGGGTGAGGCGGGCGTCCGACCACCGATCCCCCAAGGCCCTTGCCGCCCCCAGCAGATCTCCCGGCCTGTCGAAGACATACCAGGGCTCCCCCCTGGGACAGGTCCGGGCAAAGACCAGAAGTCCGTTTACCCCGGGAATCCGCTCCACCTCTATGGTGCCTTCGATGGTGATTCCGGCCTCCCAAAAGACTTCTCTCGCCAGATCCAGAACCGCCCTAAACGGGAGGTTCTCCGGGTCCAGATTTCTTCGTCGGAGGTCGGCGGGGCTGATGTAAAGCGCCACACCGGTCACCCCAATCGGTTCAATGGTCATGAGACACGCTCCTTTCCCCTGTCATATGACTGGCCCTGTCTCCCCCTTCCTTGTCAGAATTTCACCGCTGTGGTATAATATTAAAATAGAAACAGATGCTTCGGATCCCCCTCTTTCCTTCGGGTGATCTGCTCCCCAAACTAAGGAGGCCGTTTTATGGATTTGACCGAGACCAAGCTGACTTCCCGGCAGGAATTTCATGGTGACATCGTGGATCTCTTTTGTGATACCGTCCGTCTGCCCGATGGGCGGACAGCCCATCGGGAAAAGATTTCCCATCCCGGCGGAGTGGCCGTTCTTCCCCTCACCGACGATGGTCAGGCCCTTCTGGTGGAGCAGTTCCGCTATGTGGTGGACCGAACCCTTCTGGAGGTCCCCGCCGGAAAGCTGGAGCCGGGGGAGGACCCCCGCTCCGCCGCCCTGCGGGAGCTGGAGGAGGAGGCAGGGGTCATTCCGGACCGGCTGGAGGATCTGGGCTGGCTCTATGTCTCCCCCGGTATCTCCACCGAGGTCATTCACCTCTATCTGGCCACCGGGCTTCGCCCCGGAGTCTGCCATCCCGACGAGGAGGAGTTTTTGGCCCTCCGCCAAATCCCCTTTGAGACCCTTTTAAACCGGGTCCTCCGGGGGGAGCTCACCGATGCCAAGACCGTCGCCCTGGTCCTGAAAGCCGCCCTGATGAAAGGGAGGGAGGAAGTTTGATGAACAGCACCGTCCTCATTGTGGAAGACGAAAAAAATATTGTGGACATCCTGAATTTTAACCTCGCCAGAGAGGGGTACTCCATTTTGGAGGCCTACGATGGGGAGAGCGGACTTCAGCTCGCCCTGGAACAGGACCCGGACCTTATCCTCCTGGATCTGATGCTCCCACAAATGAACGGCTTTGATGTGTGTAAGGCCCTCCGGGCCCGGGGGCGGACCACCCCGGTCATCATGCTCACCGCGCGGGAGGAGGAGACCGACAAGGTCCTGGGTCTGGAGCTGGGGGCGGATGACTATATCACCAAGCCCTTCTCCATGCGGGAGCTTTTGGCGCGGGTCAAGGCAAACATCCGTCGGAGCCATATGATCGAGGCCCTCAACTCCGCCTCCGATTCCCGCTCGGAGGGCGTGATGGACTTCGGACGGATTGTCATCGATCCGGAGAAGCTCACCGTACTCAAGGACGGGGTCCTGTTGGACCTGACCCAGCGGGAGTACGAGCTTCTCTCCTTCCTGGCCTCCTCCCCCGGAAAGGTCTATTCCCGGGAGGCCCTGATGGAGAATGTCTGGAACTATGACGGCTATGTGGGAGATGTGCGGGCGGTGGATGTGGCCATCCGCCGTTTGAGGGAGAAGGTGGAGGATCACCCGGCGGACCCCAGGTTTGTGGTCACACGGCGGGGCCTTGGCTATCTCTTCCACGCATGATCTTCTGCGGAAACGCCACTGAAAGGAGGCTCTCCTCTTGTTCCGTTCCCTGCACATGAAATTGGTTCTCATCATGGTCCTGCTGATCGTCTCCCTGATGACGGTGGTGGGATCCTTTCTGATTAACTCGGTGGCCTCCTTCTATCTGAATGATTTTTACAGTCAGATGCAGGAGGTCTTTGCCAGCGAGGATCTATATTATGACATCACCACCCCCACCGAGCAGGAGAGCGACGGGGCCGCCGCCCTCCAAAAGGTCTTAAACGCCTATACCGGTGAGCTGGGGGTGGACAGCCGCAACCGCAACTATTATATCCTGGACGGAGTGACCGGCAAATATCTGGCCGGCTCCGATCCGGAGGGCGGTCCCCGGCTGAAGAAGACCAACAACCTCCTCACCGCCCTCACCAGGGGAGAGGTGGGGTCACAGAGCGATGTGACCGCCACCTATATGGATGTCGCCATTCCCATCACCAGAGGGGAAAAAAACTACATCATCTATATTTATGATAATCGGCTCACCGTGCAGGATCTGAACGGGCAGCTGGTGATCTTGATTCTACAGGCTCTGGTCTTTGGATTGGTCATTTCGGTGCTGCTCTCCCTCCTTTTGGCCAAGACCATGATCGGCCCCATAGAGCGTCTCACCACCGGTGCCCGACGGATGGCGCGGGGGGACTTTTCCGATAAAATCGAAATTGACGCCAGGGATGAGATCGGGGTCCTCACCACCACATTCAACGATATGGCCCGCCAGCTTCAGGAGACCATCCTGGAGACCGAACGGGAGAGAAACAAGCTGGACACCCTCTTCCTCCGCATGACCGATGGTGTGGTGGCCTTCTCCGGAGAGGGGATGGTCATCCACGCCAACCCTGCCGCCCAGGAGATGCTGGGCCGTCTCCTGGGGCCGGAGGACCGGTATCAGGACCTGTTCGGGGACATTTCTCCCTTAAAGGATGTCCTGGCGGTCTCCCCTCCGGGGTATCTGGAGGGGGAGCGTCAGATCGGCGGGCGCATTCTGGAGCTTTTTCTGGCCCCCTTTGACCAGGAGAGTCTGGGGGGTATTCTGGTCCTCATCCACGATGTGACCACCCAGCGCCAGACCGAGGAGATGCGCCGGGAATTCGTGGCCAATGTCTCCCACGAGCTGCGCACCCCTCTCACCAACATCCGCTCTTATGCGGAGACCCTGTCGGACAACGCGGGGGAGATCCCCCTGGAAACGGAGAAAAATTTTCTCCAGGTGATTTTGGGGGAGAGCGACCGTATGACTCACATTGTTCAGGATCTTCTCACCCTCTCCCGCTTTGATTCCGGCCGCAGTCCCCTCCATCTGACCCGATTTTCCTTTGGGGATTGCCTCCATGAGCTTTACAAGGCCGTTCTTCTGGAGGCCCATCGGCACTGCCACACCCTGACCCTGGACATAGAGGGCCAGCTCCCCCTCATTGTGGCGGATCGGGAGCGGGTCCTTCAGGTCATGATGAATGTGGTGTCCAACGCCATTAAATACACCCCGGACGGAGGCACCATCCGAATCACCGCCGGGGAGAAAAAGGAGCTGGTCTGGATGGAGGTGGCCGACAACGGGATCGGCATTCCTCCAGAGGATCGGGGGCGGATTTTTGAACGGTTCTACCGGGTGGACAAGGCC
>JAHHSE010000094.1 GCA_020025395.1 Oscillospiraceae bacterium | reverse complement strand
CACCTGGCTGCCCAAGGGCCATACCGTGGGGAACGACAAGCTGGTCACCCTCCCCCGCGCCACCCGGGTGGCGGTTTTGCCCGTGGGCTATCAAAACGGCTTTGGCGTGGGACCGGACCGGGGGTCCGGCCTGTGGGCCGCCCTCCGCCGCTGGTGGAGAGGGCGGAAGATCTATGTCCAGATCGGTGCCCAGAGGGCCCAGGTGCTGGGCAAGGTAGGGGCGATTGATACCCTGGTGGATGTGACCGATCTGAAGTGCGGGACGGGGGACATCGCCCGATTTGAGATGGACCCCCTTTTCGCCAGAGGTCTTGTAAAGGAGTTTCGTTGAATGCGTGCAGTGGTAACAAGAGTGAAAGAGGCCAGGGTGGAGATTGAGGGAAAGGTCACCGGGTCCATTGGGCAGGGCTTTCTGGTTCTGCTGGGGGTGGGGAGCGGAGACACCCCGGCCGAGGCGGCGAAGCTGGCGGATAAGCTCTGCGGCCTGCGTGTTTTTGAGGATGAAAACGGGAAAATGAACCGCAATCTGGAGGCGGTGGGGGGCGCTTTTCTCATCGTGAGCCAGTTTACCCTCTATGCCGATGTGAAGAGCCGCCGTCCCGGCTTTACCGGGGCTGCCCGTCCGGACGCCGCCATCCCCCTCTATGAGCAGGTCATGGACCTGTGCCGGGAACGGGGCTTCCGGGTGGAACACGGTGAGTTTGGGGCGGATATGCAGGTATTTTCCCAAAACGACGGGCCGGTGACCATCCTGCTGGACACCGACACCATGTAAAAAATCATTCATGGAGAAAAGGAGAATTGCTATGAAGTGGACTTCCCTTCCTCTGGGTCCCATTCAGACCAACTGCTATCTGGTGTGGGATGAGACCGCCCGAAAGGGCGCCGTCATTGATCCCGGCGATGAGCCGGACCGCCTGCTGGAGGCCATCCGAAAAACAGGTATGGAGCCTTCGGCGGTCCTCCTCACCCACGGACACCACGATCATACCGGGGCGGTCAAGGCCCTGAAGGCCGCCTATCCCCGGATTCCTGTCTACCTCCATGACGGAGATTTGCCCTATGGGAAGGATCCCCACGCCTTTATGCCCGATGTGGAGGAGCGGACCGCCTCCTATGGGGAGGGGGATGTGATTTCGGTGGGGGACCTGTCCTTTGAGGTCCTCCATACCCCCGGACACACCCCCGGAGGGGTGACCCTGAAGCTGGGGAACATCCTCTTTACCGGGGACACCCTTTTTGCCGGCTCTATGGGCCGCACCGACTTTCCCGGCGGGAATGAGGGGGAGATTTTCCGTTCCCTCCGCAGATTGGCGGAGCTGCCCGGGGATTATACCGTCTGTCCCGGACATGAGCGGACCACGACCCTGGAGCGGGAGAGAAAAGGCAATCACTATATGAGGCTGGCCGCCCAGAGCGGCAGATGAAGCATCGGCACGAGGGCCGTTATGAAGCTGTATTTTGAAGAAATCAATGTTCCCTGGCAGCCGGAGCGCTACCGCTACTCGGCAGAGCAGACCCTTCTCACCCTGTTTCCGGAGGAGAAGCCCGAATATCCGGAGGGCTCCCCCGCCCTTCTGGAGGGGGAGGAGCCCTTTGCCCGGTTCTCTCTGGAGCGGGGAGAGCAGACCGCCCGGATGGAGGTCCAGGTCCGATGGGAGGGGCGGATTCGGGAAGAAGCGGTGGAGATTCGGAGCCGGGAGCTGGATGGACCGCCGGAGCAGGTGTATCACACCGTCCAGCACGCCCTGAAAATGGCCTTTTATCTGGCGGCCGTCGGTCTTTTGGGAAAGGAGCCCCCTTGGGGGGCTCTCACCGGGGTGCGCCCGGTGAAGCTCCCCACCAAAGGGATGCTGGAGGGAAAGACCGAGGAGGAGGTCCGGCGGGACCTGCGGGAAATTTATCGGGTTTCCCCCCGGAGGGCCGCTCTGGCGGCCCGATGCGCCCGATCCAGTGTGGAGACCCTAAAGGGGCTGGAGGCCCGGGACCTGAGTCTCTATATCGGGATCCCCTTCTGTCCCACCCGCTGTGCCTACTGCTCCTTTGTCTCCGCCGATGTGGGCAGGAGCCTGGCCCTGCTGGAGCCATTTCTGGAGGGGCTGGAGCGGGAGCTGGGGGCGGTGGGGAGAAACCTGAGCCGCGCCGAGGGCCGGATCCGCACCCTTTATATGGGGGGAGGCACCCCCACCACCCTGTCGGCAGAGCAGCTGGACCGGCTGCTCTGCGCTGCGGAGCGGGAGCTGGACCTGTCCGCCTGTACCGAGTTTACCGTGGAGGCGGGTCGTCCGGACACCATTACCCGGGAAAAGATGAAGGTTTTGGCCGCCCATGGAATCTGCCGGGTTTCGGTCAATCCCCAGACCATGGAGGATGAGGTCCTGAAGGCCATGGGCAGGGCCCACCGGGCGGAGGACATTCGAAGGGCCTATGCCGATGTCCGGGCGAGCGGGACCTTCGATGTGAATATGGATTTGATCGCCGGCCTTCCCAAGGATACGGCGGAGGGCTTTCGGCGGACGGTGGAGGAGATTCTCGCCCTCCGCCCGGAGAACATTACGGTCCACACGCTGGCCCTGAAAAAGGGCTCCGCCCTGAAACAGGAGCGGAACGGCCTTCTCCCCCCGGAGGAGGTCGCCGGGATGCTGGATGATGCCTGGGACGCCCTGGCCAAAGCGGGCTACCACCCCTATTATCTCTATCGGCAGAAATATATGTCCGGCGGCTTTGAAAATGTGGGCTGGTGTCTGCCCGGCAGGGAAAATCGATATAATATTATCATGATGGAAGAGCTGCACACCGTTCTGGCCCTGGGAGGCGGGGGGATGACCAAGCTCATTGACCGGAAGAGGGGGAAGATCACCCGCCGGAACAACCCCAAATATCCCAAGGAGTACCTGGAACGGATTGACGCCGTCTGTCAGGAAAAGGAGGATCTGATATGGCCTATCAGTTAAAGGAGATTAACCGCAGAGCGAAGGAGGACCCCAAGGGTTTTTTGGAGGCCTGTGATGCCGCCTATCAGGAGCGAGTGGACCACGCCGCCGAGGTGATTATCAGCCGCATGGAGAAAAGCCCCATCGTGCTTCTTTCCGGCCCTTCGGGGTCGGGAAAGACCACCACTGCCATGAAGATCGAGCAGGCGCTGGAAAAGCGGGGGATCAATACCCATACCATCTCCATGGACAATTATTTCCGCACCTTGAACCGGGCCACCGCGCCCCGCACCCCGGAGGGTGACATTGACTTTGAATCCCCGCTTTGCATGGACATGGAGCTTTTGGACGATCATTTTACCCGCCTTACCCATGGGGAGCGGGTCATGGTCCCCCACTTTGAGTTTGCCCGTCAGATGAGAAACGACTACCGGGCCACGCCCCTTCAGCTGGGAAAAAATGAGATCGCCATCTTTGAGGGGATTCACGCGCTGAACGACGATGTGGCCGGACGGCATCCGGAGGCCACAAAGCTCTATATCTCCGCCCGCTCCGATGTGTTGGAGGGGGAGGCGCTGCGGTTTAAGGGGACCTGGATGCGGCTGACCCGGCGGGCGGTTCGGGACTACAACTTCCGTGGCACCGAGGTGGAGGAGACCCTGTCCATGTGGGCCAATGTCCGCCGGGGGGAAAAGCTCTATATCTCCCCCTTTAAGGGAAAGGCCGACATCATTGTGGACTCCTCCCTGCCCTATGAGGTTTCGGTGATGAGAAATTACGCAAAGCCCCTTCTGGAGGCGGTGCCTCCGGAGAATGTCCGAAGGGTGGAGCTTTTGGATCTGGTTCGGGCTTTTGACTGGTTTGAGCCCATCGACCCCGCCCTGGTGCCCCCCGAATCTCTGCTTCGGGAGTTTATCGGCGGCGGAGCCTATCAATATTAATGGGATATATCGCAAAAAGGAAGGGAAATTCAATGGCTGAAAATTGTACCCATGACTGTTCCTCCTGTCCCTCCTCCTGCGGGGAGCGGACAGAGAGTATGCTGGAACCCTGCAACCGGGTATCCGCCGTCAAAAAGGTGATTGCCGTGGTCTCGGGAAAGGGGGGCGTAGGCAAAAGTCTTGTAACCGCCGCCCTGGCCTCCGCCATGGCCAAACGGGGCCGAAATGTGGGCATTCTGGACGCGGATATCACCGGACCCTCCATCCCCCACGCCTTCGGCATCCACGAGAAGGCCTCCGGCACCGAGCTGGGAATCCAGCCGGCTTACTCCAAAGGCGGGGTGGAGGTGATGAGCCTCAACCTCCTCACCCAGGAGGAGACCGACCCCGTGGTCTGGCGGGGGCCGGTGATCGCCGGAACGGTGAAGCAGTTCTGGACCGATGTGGTCTGGGGGGATGTGGACTATCTCTTTGTGGATATGCCCCCCGGAACCGGAGATGTGCCCCTGACCGTCTTTCAGTCCCTCCCCGTGGACGGGATTCTGGTGGTCACCTCGCCCCAGGACCTGGTGTCCATGATTGTCACCAAGGCGGTCCGAATGGCGGAGCTGATGCACATCCCCATCCTTGGCCTGATTGAAAATTACAGCTGGTTCCAATGTCCCAACTGTCGGGAAAAGCACGCCGTCTATGGAGAGAGTCATGTGGAGGAGGTGGCGGCCCGTCACCGGATCCCCGTTCTGGCAAAGCTGCCCATTGACCCCGCCTTCGCCGCCGCCGTAGATGCCGGAAAGGTGGAGGAGCTGGACCCCAATCCGCTGGCCGCCGTGGCAGAGCAGCTGGACCGCTGAACCAAACGAGAGGAAGGCCGATCCCGCCGGATCAGACAGAAAACAGGAGGGGAGCCGCTGGAGCAGGGCATCGGGATGACCCGCCGGGAGCGGGGATGGAGGTTCCTCCCTGCCCGCCGCAATGGGAATGACATGGGCCTATGTCCGCAAAGGCTCCGTTTGGTCCCCCATCATCCTTCACCCCCATGGAACGGACTGTTTCTGCTCATGCTGGCGCCGTAAAGGGAAAGGAGGAGGTTATGCCTCAGATTCAACAGCTGGATGCCCATATCGCCGACCTCATTGCCGCGGGGGAGGTGGTGGAACGCCCCGCTTCGGTGGTAAAAGAGCTGATGGAAAACGCCATTGATGCCGGGGCCGCCAAAATTACGGTGGAGATTGAGAATGGGGGGATGACCCTGATCCGGGTCACCGACGACGGATGGGGCATCGCCCCCGATCAGGTGGCCACCGCCTTTCTCCGCCATGCCACCAGTAAGATTCGGATGGAGGAGGATCTGGCCGCCATCGGGACCCTGGGCTTTCGGGGGGAGGCCCTGGCCGCCATCGCCTCGGTGGCCCGCGTGGAGATCCTGACCCGGACGGCGGAGGCCCCTCTGGGCACCGCCCTCACCCTGGAGGGGGGGGTGCCGGGAGAGCCGGAGGAGGTGGGCTGTCCCCTTGGGACCACCATGCTGGTAAGGAACCTTTTTTACAACACCCCCGCTCGGCTCAAGTTTATGAAGAAGGATTCCGCCGAGGGGGCGGCTGTCTTTGGGGTGGTGCAGCATCTGGCCCTCTCTCACCCGGAGGTCTCGGTGAAATTTTTAAGGGATGGGAAGCGGGAGCTGCTCACCCCCGGGGACGGGACCCTGAAATCCGCCGTTTACGCCGTATTGGGAAGGGATCTGGCCCTGGGCCTTCTCCCGGTCAGCGGGGGGAGTGACGGGGTCCGGGTCTCCGGCTTTGCCTCCCTCCCGGTCTGCTGCCGGGGGACACGGGGATACCAGCACTTTTTTGTCAACGGGCGGTATGTGAAAAGCCGGACCATGATGGCCGCCCTGGAGGAGGCCTACCGCAATCAGAAAATGGTGGGCAAATTTCCCGGCTGCGTCCTCCATGTGACGGTAAAGCCCCATCTGGTGGATGTGAATGTCCACCCCACCAAGACCGAGGTAAAGTTTGTTCAGGAAAAGCAGATCTTTGACGGGGTGTACTATGCGGTCCTCTCCGCCTTGGGAGAGGAATCCGCCCACCCTGCGGC
>JAHHSE010000093.1 GCA_020025395.1 Oscillospiraceae bacterium | reverse complement strand
ATTTTATTTACCGCTGCGGCGGCAAACTCTGCGAGGCTTTTTTGACAAGCTGAGGAACCCCTGTGACGTCTTGTCACAGGGGTTCCTTTTCCATTCCGCGGGATTCTTCCTGTTCTTGCATTCCCTTCCCGGCTTTTCTTCCGCTCCTTCTGTCAATCCTCAATCTCCCTCCCCAGCATACCGTTTTCCAGCAGGGAGGAAAGCTCCACAAGCCTCACCTGATTGTGAAGCGCCTCCTCCGAGGAGAGCCCTACTTCCACATAGTTGGGGGCGTGGCCCCACCAGAGGCCCTCCCGTTTCTCCTCAAAAAGGACCTCCACCCGCTTGCCCAGCTGGCGGGTTCGATAGGCCAGCCCCATGCGCTCTGCCGCCTCCCGCGCCTTTTTTGCCCGCTCCTCCTTCACCTCGTTTGGGATCTGCCCCTCCAGCCTGGCCGCCGGGGTCCCGCTCCGACGGGAATAGGGGAAGACGTGCATGGCGGAAAAGCCCATCTCCTCCACAAAGGCCAGGGTCTGGGCGCTCTCCTCCTCACTCTCCTGGGGAAAGCCCGCAATCAGATCGGTGGTGATCCCGGGATCGTCAAAAAAACGGCGCAGAAGGGTGACGCTCTCCTGGTACCGGGCGGTGTCATACTTCCGATTCATCCGCTTCAATGTGGCGTCGCAGCCGCTCTGCATGGAGAGATGGAAGTGGGGACACAGGCTCCGAACCCCCGCGATCTCCTCACAGAATTCCCGGGTGATGGTCCGAGGCTCCAGACTGCCCAGACGGATTCGAACCCCCGGCGCCGCCTGGGAGACCGCCAGAATCAGCTGGGACAGTCCCGGCGTCCCCGGCAGGTCCCTCCCCCAGGAGGAGATCTCGATCCCGGTGATGACCAGCTCCCGATAGCCCTCCCTTGCCAGACGGGCCGCCTCCTCCCGCACCCGGTCCAGAGGCATGGATCGCACCGGGCCTCTGGCATAGGGGATGATGCAGTAGGTACAGAAATTCCCGCAACCGTCCTCTATCTTGAGCATGGCCCTGGTGCGCTGGGACAGTCCTCCGGCGGGGAGAAACTCAAAGGTCCGGCGGCCCATCACATCGTCTACCAGATCGGCGGTCTCCGCCGCCCGCAGGTTGGCCAGCTCCTCCGCCTTGTCCAGAAAGGCCAGGTGATCCCCCGTGCCGGAGAGCAGGTCTACCCCCAAAGCCCGGACTGTCTCCGGATCGGTCTGGGCATAGCAGCCGCAGACCGCCACCACCCCTTCCGGGCTGCGCTTTCTGGCCTGACGGATCACAGAGCGGCTCTTCTTATCGCTCACCGCAGTCACGGTGCAGGTATTGATGAGATAGACCTGAGCGGCCTGATCGAAGTCCACCAGGGTATGGCCCCGGGCCTTCAGCTCGGATTCCATGGCCTGGGTCTCATATTGATTAACCTTGCATCCTAAGGTGTAAATGGCAAATTTCATGGTGCGCTCCTCTTGTCTTTTCCCTTCGTTTTGATATATAATTTAACACAAATCCCTCCCTTTGTATAGCGGATTTTTCAGGGATCCTCTTTGGAACTCCGCCTTTTCCCCCTGACAGGGCTTTCTGCCCGCAAATCAAAAGGAGTCTTTTCATGAATGACAGTTTTTTTGCCCTCATCTCCCGAATGCGCTATATCCGCCGCTGGGGTCTGATGCGAAGCACAGTCCCCGAAAACATCCAGGAGCACAGCCACATGGTGGCCGTCCTGGCCCACGCTCTGGCGGTGATTCACAATGAGAAATTCGGCGGGGGCGCTGACCCGAATCTCTGCGCTGTCTACGCCCTCTACCATGACGCCCCGGAGATTCTCACCGGGGATCTCCCCACCCCGGTCAAATACCACAATCCGGAAATCAAAACCGCCTATCAATCGGTAGAGGCGGTAGCCGCTGACAAGCTTCTCGCCTTGCTCCCCCCTGAATTCCAAGGGATCTACGCACCCCTCCTTCGGGAGGAGGCCGACCTTCTCACCCACGCTCTGGTAAAAGCCGCGGACAAGCTCTCCGCCTTTATTAAGTGCCAGGAGGAGCTTCAGGCGGGCAACCGGGAATTCACCCGGGCCGCCTGTCAGATCCGCGCCGCCCTGCTGGAAACCCCCCTCCCGGAGGTAGGCTACTTTATGGAGCATTTTCTCCCCGCCTTCGGTCTGACCCTGGATGAGGTCCAGTCCTGAGGAGGATGCCTTTCCCCCACAGGCGTTTTTGCGTATGATTCGGCACAGATTGAATACACTGCGTTTATTTTTTAGAAATGATAGCTGAAAAGGAAGGAAGAATCCCATGAGAGCCATTGTCACAGTAATCGGAAAAGATCAGGTTGGCATCATCGCCTCCGTCTGTCAGGTGCTGAGCAGGCACAATGTCAATGTTTTGGACATCCGGCAGACCATCCTTCAGGAATACTTTACCATGGTCATGCTGGTGGATGCCTCCCAGGCCACCCTCCCCTTTGCCGACCTGGCCCAGCTCCTCACCGAGGAGGGGACCTCCATCGGGGTGGAGATCCGTGCCCAGCGGGAAGATCTCTTCAATGCCATGCACCGCATCTGATACTTTTCCACAGGGTGTGGAAAACAAAGGAGTTTAAATGATGATTAACCAGAATGAAATCCTGCAGACCATTGAGATGATCGATGAACAGCATCTGGACATCCGCACCATCACCATGGGCATCTCTCTGCTGGACTGCTGCGATTCTGACCCCAGGCGGGCCTGTGAGAAAATTTATGACAAAATCTGCCGCAAGGCCCAGAATCTGGTTTCCGCCGGTCAGGACATTGAGCATGAATTTGGAATCCCCATTGTCAACAAGCGGATCTCCGTCACCCCCATGGCCCTGGTGGCCGGAGCCAGCGAAACCGAGGACTATGTCCCCTTTGCCGAGGCCATGGACAAGGCCGCCAAGACCTGCGGGGTGGACTTCATCGGCGGCTTCTCCGCACTGGTCCAGAAGGGCTTCACCCCGGGGGATGAGCGGCTCATCGCCTCCATCCCGGAGGCTCTGGCGGTGACCGACTTCGTCTGCTCCTCTGTGAATGTCGGCTCCACCAGGGCCGGCATCAACATGAACGCCGTCAAGCGGATGGGGGAGATCATCAAAGCCACCGCCCAGCGCACCCGGGACCGAAACGGCTTTGGCTGCGCCAAGCTGGTGGTCTTCTGCAACGCCGTGGAGGACAACCCCTTTATGGCCGGGGCCTTCCATGGGGTGGGTGAGGCCGAGTGCGTCATCAATGTGGGGGTCTCCGGCCCCGGCGTGGTCCATCACGCCCTTCAGGATGTGAAGGGGCAGCCCTTTGATGTGGTGGCGGAGACGGTGAAGAAAACCGCCTTCCGTATCACCCGCATGGGCCAGCTGGTGGCGCGGGAGGCCTCCGCCCGGCTGAAGGTGCCCTTTGGCATTGTGGACCTCTCCCTGGCCCCCACCCCCGCCATCGGGGATTCCGTGGCCCGGATTCTGGAGGAGATGGGGCTGGAGGTCTGCGGCACCCACGGCACCACAGCCGCTCTGGCCCTCCTCAACGACGCGGTGAAAAAGGGCGGTGTCATGGCCTCCAACCATGTGGGAGGCCTCTCGGGCGCCTTTATCCCCGTCAGCGAGGATGAGGGGATGATTGCCGCCGCCTCCTCCGGTGTCCTCACCCTGGACAAGCTGGAGGCTATGACCTGTGTCTGCTCCGTGGGGCTTGACATGATCGCCGTCCCCGGGGACACCTCCGCCGCCACCCTCTCCGCCATCATTGCGGATGAGGCCGCCATCGGCATGGTGAACTCCAAGACCACCGCGGTCCGTCTCATCCCCGCCCCCGGCACCCAGGTGGGGGATACGGTGGAGTTCGGCGGTCTTCTTGGCTCCGCCCCCGTCATGCCCATCCATCCGGAAAGCGCCCAGCTCTTTGTGGACAGAGGGGGGCGAATCCCCGCCCCCATGCAGAGTCTGAAAAATTAAGAAGGTCTTAAAGCATCGGACGGGATTTGCGCCGGCTCTCTCCCTGCTCCCCAGAGCAGGAGAATTCTTAAAGACCCCCGGCTTTCCCGGAAAAACGACTGGGAAAGAGGATACAATGAGGCATATAAACAAAGGAGGGTTTCCCATGATCTCTTTGGATACTTCCAATCTACAAAGCTTTCTCCCTGAAAACTGGCTGACCAGCCGACTGGATTTTTTGCGCCACGCCGCCGGTCTTCTGGACCGGGGGGATGGGGCCGGCGGAGAATTCACCGGCTGGGTCCATCTGCCCCGCAGCTATGACCGGGTGGAATTTGACCGCATCAAGCGGGCCGCCCAGACCATCCGCTCCCAGTCCAAGGCCCTTGTGGTGGTGGGGATCGGCGGCTCCTATCTGGGCGCCCGTGCGGTGATTGAGCTTCTGGGCCGCCATCCGGAGGCCCCCGCCATCTACTTTGCGGGCAACACCCTCTCCACGGACGCCACCCTGGAGCTGATCTCCAAGCTGGAGGGAGTGGATTTTTCCGTCAATGTGATCTCCAAGTCGGGGACCACCACCGAGCCTGCCGTGGCCTTCCGCCTGTTCAAGAACCTTTTGGAACAGCGGTACGGCAAAGAGGAGGCCAGAACCCGGATCTACGCCACCACCGACAGCCAAAAGGGCGCCCTGAAGGGGCTGGCAGATTCCGAGGGCTATGAGACCTTTGTGGTCCCGGACAATGTGGGAGGCCGGTATTCCGTCCTCACCGCTGTGGGCCTTCTCCCCATCGCCGTGGCCGGACTGGACATTGACGCTCTGATGCAAGGGGCCGCTGAGGCCATGGCGGAGCTTCAGAAGCCGGGGCCGGACAATCCCGCCTGGTGCTATGCCGCCGCCCGCCACGCCCTGTATACCGCCGGGAAAAGGGTGGAGATTCTGGCCTCCTATGAGCCCTCCTCCCGGTTCTTCTCCGAGTGGTGGAAACAGCTCTATGGGGAGAGCGAGGGAAAGGATGGCAAGGGCCTCTTCCCCGCCAGTGTGGAGTTTACCGCTGACCTCCACTCTATGGGGCAGTTTATTCAGCAGGGAGAACGGCTGATGTTTGAGACCGTCCTCCATTTCCGCTCCCCTCTGGGCAGCCTCTCCATCCCCCACGACCCGGACAATGTGGACGGTCTCAACTTCCTCTCCGGTCAGGACCTCTCCTTTGTGGCAGAGCAGGCCCTTCGGGGTACCCTTCTGGCCCATGTGGACGGCGGGGTTCCCAATCTCCTCCTCTACGCCCGGCGCCGGGAGGAGACCTCCGTGGGCCAGCTCATCTACTTCTTCGAGTACAGCTGCGGCCTGTCCGGGTACCTTTTGGGGGTCAATCCCTTTGATCAGCCCGGTGTGGAGGCCTATAAGAAAAATATGTTCGCCCTTCTGGGAAAGCCGGGCTATGAGGACCGGAAGGCCGAGCTGGAGGCGCGGCTCCGCTGACTCTTTTCTCCCCATTTTTTATGAATTTTTATGATGTTACACAAAATTCTTGATATTTGCTTCAATCAATGGTACCATATAACCATAAGCCGGGGGCAGCCCCCAGCGTGTAAGATAAGGAGTGATTATTATGGTTAGAGTCATCATGGGTGTAAAAGGGACCGGCAAAACCAAGCAGATGATCGACCTCATCAATTCGGCGGTCACCACCGAGAACGGCCATGTTGTTTGTATTGAAAAGGGCAGTAAGCTTACTTACGATATTAATTCCAAGATTCGTCTTGTGGACTCCACCCCTTATGATCTGGTCAATTATGATATGATGAAGGGGTTTATCTCCGGCCTCTACGCCGGCAACTTCGACACAACCCATGTCTTTATCGACAGCCTGACCAAAATCGTCGGCAAGGATGTGGACACAGAGACCGAGACCTTCCTTGCCTGGCTGGACTCCTTTGGTGAGAAGAACGATATCAAGTTCACCGTCACCATCAGCGCCGATGTCTCCCTGGCCGGGGAGGACCTCCGTAAATATTTTTGAGCCTTCCGATACGCCCTGTCTTCTGAC
>JAHHSE010000092.1 GCA_020025395.1 Oscillospiraceae bacterium | reverse complement strand
GACAGGGTGATCTCCCCCTCCCCAAACTGGACGCCCGAATAGACCCCCTCCAGCTCCTCCGTCTCGGAGGAAATCTCAGCCGCGAAGGCCTCCTTCTCCTCCGTGGTCATAGCGGCGGTATCAAAGGGCTCGGTGGTGGTCTCAATATAGCCGATGATCCGATCCCCCATGGACACTATATAGTTGATCTGCTTCTGCCCACCGGAGCTTCCGGTGCAGGTGGTCAGCTTCACATCGGCGTAATCATAGAATCCCCCGGTGATCCCATTGAGGAAGTCCACATCGGGATAGCCCTGATGCGCCAGGAAGTAACCGCCGTCTTTATCCGTCATCACGCAGTGATACTCCTGCTCCTCCCCCATCTCGGCGGTCTCCAGCCCGGTGGTGATCCAGCCGGGTACATCCGTAAAAGCGTCTCCCCCCTCCTGGGTCTGGGTGCGGATAGCCTCTGACATGGCGGTTTCGATGGCGGTCCCATAGTCCATGGAGGTCATCTTCACCATCACAACACTGGGAATGGGTCCGTCCTCCAGGGTGTAGGTAAAGTCCCCCAGCTCCCGGCATACCTTTTGGTAAACCCCATCCATCATGGGGACGCTCTCCCCCTCCATGGCGGCAAACACATGAATCAGCTGATTGCCCTCTTTCAGATAGGACCGTGCCGACTGGAAGTCCTTCTCCTGAAGATCGGTCAGAAAATGGGTCAGGGCCTCTTTTGAATCCGCGGCCTTTTCCTGCGTGGGGACCTCCACCCCGCATCCGGTCAGCCCAACACACAGAGCCGTCAGAATCCCGGCTGTCTGTATCCTCTGTTTCATTTCGCATTCCTCTCTTTCTTTTGCTTTTTTCCCGTGACCGGGTCAGAGCCGTTCGGCAATGGCAGTGAGAAAATCCCGGCTGGTGACCACTCTTGCGGGGGTCTTTCCCTCCCAAAGCCCGGCCAGATCCCCTGTCATGGTGCCTCCCTCAATGGTGTCAATGGCGGCCCTCTCCAGACGGTCGGCAAAGGCCATCAGATCCGGAAGGCCATCCAGCTCTCCCCGCTTCCGCAGGGCGCCGGTCCAGGCAAAGAGGGTGGCCATCGGATTGGTGGAGGTCTGCTCCCCCTTTAAATAGCGGTAATAGTGGCGGGTCACCGTACCGTGGGCCGCCTCATACTCGTATTTCCCATCGGGAGAGACCAGAACCGAGGTCATCATCGCCAGAGAGCCGAATGCGGTGGAGACCATGTCGCTCATCACATCCCCATCGTAATTCTTGCAGGCCCAGAGGAACCCTCCCTCACTCCGGATGACACGGGCCACCGCGTCATCAATCAGGGTATAGAAGTATTCCAGCCCCTTCTTCTCAAACAGGGCCTTGTATTCCCGGTCATAAATCTCCTGGAAGAGATCCTTAAAGGTGTGGTCATACTGCTTGGAAATGGTATCCTTGGTGGAAAACCACAAATCCTGACCCATATCCAGCGCAAAGCGGAAACAGGCGTGTGCAAAGGAGCGGATGGAGGAATCCTGATTGAACTGCCCCTGGATGACCCCGGGGCCGTCAAAATCACAGATGGTCTGCCGGCTCTCCGTCCCATCCCGGGCAGTAAAGACCAGCTCCGCCCTGCCGGGTCCCGTGATTCGCTTTTCACTGGCCCTGTACACGTCTCCAAAGGCGTGGCGGGCGATGATGATGGGCTTTTTCCAGTTCTTCACCACCGGAGAGATTCCCTTCACCATAATGGGGGCCCGAAAGACCGTGCCGTCCAATATGGCCCGGATGGTGCCGTTGGGGGACTTCCACATCTGAGAGAGCTGATACTCCTTCATCCTCTGTCCGTTGGGCGTGATGGTGGCGCACTTGACCGCCACCCCGTACTTTTTGGCGGCCTCCGCGGAATCGATGGTAACCTGATCCCCGGTCCTCTCCCGCTCCGGCAGACCCAGGTCATAGTATTCCGTCTTCAGCTCCAGGTAGGGCATAAGCAGAATCTCCTTGATATCCTGCCACAGAATGCGGGTCATCTCATCCCCATCCATCTCCACCAGCGGTGTGATCATTTTCAGTTTTTCCATGTAACTCCCTCCATAATCTGTCGATTTCGTCCAGCGGCCCACATGGTGGGACTTGTCCTTCCAATCGATACAAATTGTATTTTTTACCTTCCCCGATACCGTTTGTAAACAGAGTTTCCGGCCTTTTTTCGGCGGAGCAGACGGCGGATTCCCACCCCCGCCAGGGCCGCCGCAAGCACGATTCCCGCCAAAACCAGCAGGGTGGGCGGTCCGGGATGCCGGAGGAGCGCAATGGGATTGAGGCTGGGGATCACGGTCTTGCAGGACTCTCCGGGCAGAACCTCCTCCTGCCCCTGCAGGTAGGCGGCGAGGGCGTACCAGGCCTTCAGCTCGGACCCGTCCGGATTGTGGAGGATTCGGCTCTCCAGATCGGTGACAGGTTCCCCTTGTTCGTCCCTGGGCGTGACCGAGAGAAAACCGAAGCTCTTGCTTTCCACCGCCCCCAGCATCTGACCGCTGTACAGGTCGGCTGCCACCCGGTAAAGCCGGTCATCCTGAATGTCCGCGGTTCTGCCCCCCTCCAAAACCTGAGCGCAATCCGTCACCCGGTCCAGCAGCATCCGATGGGGGTTATAGGTCCACTCCATCCCCGCCCCATAGAGGGCGGCTGCCGGCATGATTCCGGAGATGGAGGCATCCACCTCAAAGGCGTTTTTCAGATCGGCTCCGGTGAGATAGACCGAGACCAGGGGGTAGGCGGGCGTCCCATCCCCTCCAAAGCCCAGCGAAAGGATATCGAAGGCCTCCGATGTGGTGACAGGGCCGGTCCGCAGACTGTCCCGGATCACGCCCGCGGGTGCCACCGCAAAATCCACCGGCACATAGGCCTCCCCCTCCGCCTTTTGAATGGCGGAGATGTAGGCCCTGCCGATCAGATCCCCGGTCTCCGGGATGGTGAAGTCCCGTCCTGTCACCTTGGAAAGCTCCTGATGATAGCCCAGCCCATAGCGGGAGAGAAAGCTCTGCTCCACCTGGGTGCGGAAGGAGGCGGTCAGGGCCGCCATCTCCGGATCATCGGGGACGGAGCCATCCACCGGATACAGGGTATAACGCTGAAGCTCCAGGGCGCCGTCCTCCCCCCTGGCAATGACCAGCTCCCCCAGATTCCTGGCATATTCCCCCGCCGAGACAATCAGGGTGTCCTTCACCCGAATGGGCTCCTTCGTGACGGAGTGGGTGTGACCGGATACAATCACATCAATTCCCTTCACCTTGCGGGCCAGCTCGTAATCCTCCCCTTTTCCGTCCTCATCGGTCCCGGAATGGGAGAGGCAGATGATGTAGTCCACCGTTTCCTTTTCCTGAATCTCCCTGACCACCCGCTCGGCAGCCTCCACAATTGGCTCAAAGTCCCGAATGCCGGACATGGGGGCGCATTCATCCGCATCCTCCCCCATCAGTCCGAAGACCGCCGCCCTTACCCTGGAGCCGTCCGTCCCCTCCCGCTCCAGGACCGCATACTCGGTGATTCCATATCGATTCCATGCCTCCCAGGCCTCCCTGGCCTCCTTGGGGGGCTTGTAATTGGCCTGGACGAGCTTGGGCAGACCGACATCCTGTCCCTTACTCACCGCGGAAGTCAGCATTTGAGACACCCCGTCCAACCGATAGTCAAACTCATGGTTGCCCAGGGTCACAGCGTCATATTTCATCAGCCCCATGGCCCGCAGTTCCGGGGCATCGGTGGCGTAGATGGTCTGAAAGAGGGAACCCATGGAGAAGTCCCCTGCATCCACGGTGAGAACAGGTCCCTGGGCTTGGGAGCGGCGATCCTTCAGCAGAGAGGCAAGCCGGACATATCCGCCCTGATCGGCGGCATCCGGGTCAAAATGATCGTGCGTATCATGGGTGAACAAAATGGTCAGAGGGGCAGCCGAAACATCGGTCCCCGCGGCACGGACCAGCAGATTTCCGCACAGCAGAAGGAGGGCCAGAGCGGAACTTAGCAGTCTCCGAAAAAATTGGATCATATTTCTCACTCCTTTTTTCCTATTCTGCCATAAAATTTTCTCCCTGACAAGATGGAAGCCGTGTTTTCCAACCATCTTCCCTTTCCTGGGCACAACTTCTTTTCTTCTCCATCCGTTCTTTCTTGCAACCGTCCGATAAATATAGTATGATGAGAAAAACAAACGGAACGGAGGGAGAAGATGAATCCCTGGGAAGAATTGAAGGAGGAATGTCTCCACTGTCATCGGTGCAATCTGGCGGAGACCCGGACCCATGTGGTATTCGGCGCGGGCAACCCGCAGGCAGAAGTGCTTTTTGTCGGGGAAGGCCCGGGGGAGACCGAAGATCAGTTGGGGGAGCCCTTTGTGGGCCGGGCAGGCAGACTCCTGGACGATATGCTCTCCCTCATCGATCTGGACCGGGGGAGCAACATCTATATCGCCAACATGGTAAAGTGCCGCCCTCCCCGCAACCGGGACCCCCTGAATGTGGAGCAAGATGCCTGCATCCACCATCTTGAGCGGCAGATCCGGCTGATCGGTCCCAAGATCATCGTCTGTCTGGGACGAATCTCCGCCCTCCGCCTGATCCGCCCCGACTATAGGATTACCCAGGAGCATGGACAGTGGACCCATCGGGACGGGATCTTTCTCACCGCCCTCTACCACCCTGCCGCCCTTCTGCGGGATCCCGCCAAGCGCCCTGACACCTTTGTGGATCTCAAGGGCCTCCAGGCCAAGATCCGGGAGGTCTGTGACCGCACCTACGAAGCCGGAGCTGCCCGGTAACTTTTTTGAGAAGGAGCCTCCCCATGAACCAGATCATCGAGAGTCTATTTCGTCGGAAGTCTGTCCGGGTTTTTGCGCCCACCCCCCTGACCTGTCAGGAGCAGTCCCTGATCCTGGAATCCGCCTGTCAGGCTCCCACAGCGGGAAATCAGCAGCTTTACACCATTCTCACCATCACCGATCCCGCCAAAAAGGCCCGGCTGGCGGATCTTTGCGACCACCAGCCCTTTATCGCCACCGCCCCTCTCGTCCTCCTCTTTCTGGCAGACTGTCAAAAATGGCTGGATGCCTTCCGCTATGGGGGCTGTCAGCCCCGGATGCCCGGCATGGGGGATCTGATGCTGGCGGTCTCGGACGCCCTCATCGCCGCCCAGAACGGGGTGGTGGCCGCGGAAAGTCTGGGGATCGGCTCCTGCTACATCGGGGACATTATGGAAAATCGGGAGGAAGTGATCTCCCTTCTGAATCTGCCTCAATATGTGTTCCCCGCCGCTATGGTGGTCTTCGGGAGACCCACCCCCCAGCAGAAGGCCCGAAAAAAGCCTGCCCGCCGGGCCATGAAGCACATGGTTCATGAAAACAGCTATCGGCGGATGGAGGCGGAGGAGCTGATGGAGATGCTGGGGGACTGTGCCGGGGAGCAGCCCTACGCCCAATGGCTGGACGCCTTCTGCAGGCGGAAATATAACTCCGACTTCTCCCGGGAGATGACCCGCTCGGTCCGGGACTACTGCGACCCCTTTTGGAAAAATTCCTCTCTTTGATTCCATTTCCCCCAGAAATAGAAAGGAGTATGAGCATGACAACATCGGAGCCCACTCCCCGCAGTCTTGCGTTATACGAAACCATTTTAAAACTGAAAGACATCGATGAATGCTGCCGCTTTTTTGAAGACCTCTGCACCCCTGTGGAGCTTAGAGCCATGGAGCTTCGGTTCAATGTGGCCGTCTATCTCCAGCAGGGCCTGGTCTATCTGGACATTCTGGACAAAACCGGGGCCAGCAGCGCTACCATCAGCCGTGTCCGCCACTCCATGCTGGACCATGGGGCCGGAGGGGTGATGCGGGAGATCATCCTGCGGGAGGAGCTGAATCAATCCTCCCCCAAAGAGCGGGAGGGGGACTGACCCCCTCCCGCTCTGAGACTGTCGAAAAACTCCTTCGGAGATTTTCGACAAAGGGCTGCGGTCTGAC
>JAHHSE010000091.1 GCA_020025395.1 Oscillospiraceae bacterium | reverse complement strand
CCATAAGCTGGGACCGCCGATAGCCCATACTGTCAAAGCAGCCGCTGCGGATAAGGCTCTCCGCCACTCGGCGGTTCAGATCCCCTTCAAAGAGCCGCTCACAGAAGTCCTGAAAAGAGGTGAATTTTCCATTTCTCTCCCGCTCCTTCAGCATCCGTTCTATGACGGCCCAGCCCACCCCCTTGATGGCCGCCAGGCCGAAGCGGATGTCACCGGTGCCGGAGACCGTAAAGGCGGCCTTGGATTCGTTCACATCCGGGGGCAGGAGGCTTATCTCGTTTTCCCGACACTCCCCGATATACTCCGCCACCTTCTCCTGGGAATCCAGGACCGAGGTGAGGAGGGCCGCCATATACTCCCTTGTAAAGTGGCACTTAAAATAGGCGGTCTGATAGGCCACCACCGCATAGCTCACCGCGTGCGCTTTGTTAAAGGCATAGTTTGCAAAGTCATAGATCTCGTCGTAGATGGACTGGGCAATCAAGGCCGGGATTCCGTTGGCCGCACAGCCCTTGATGCTCCGCTCCGGGTCTCCGTGGAGAAAGGCCTCCCGTTCCCGTTCAATGTCCTTCACCTTCTTTTTGCTCATGGCCCTTCGCACCATATCAGCCTGTCCCAAAGAGTAGCCCGCCAGCTGCTGGAAGATCTGCATGACCTGTTCCTGATAGACGATACAGCCATAGGTCATGGAGAGGATAGGCTCTAAGGAGGGGTGCTTGTACTTGACCCGGTTTGGCTCATGCTTGCAGGCGATGAATCGGGGGATGGAGTCCATAGGCCCCGGACGATAAAGGGCGATGATGGCGGTGATATCCTCAATGCTTTGAGGCTTGAGTCCCACACAGACCCCGGTCATCCCCGCTGACTCCATCTGAAAGACCCCGGAGGTCTTCCCGGCGGACAGCATATCGAACACCGCCTGATCCTGCTCCGGAATGTCCTCCAACCGGAAATCCGGATGGTTTATCCGAACCATCTCCACGGCGTCATTCAAAACCGTCAGGTTGCGCAGGCCCAGAAAGTCCATTTTCAAAAGGCCCAGCTCTTCCAGCGTCACCATGGTGTACTGGGTGACCACGGATTCATAGTTCTTGGCCAGGGGAACATAGTCTGCCACGGGCAAACGGGTAATGACCACCCCCGCCGCATGGGTGGAGGCGTGGCGGGGCATTCCCTCAATGGCCCTGGCTGTATCGATCAGCTCCCGGATCTGTCCGTCCCCCTCATAGAGGTCCCGGAGGGGCTTAGAGAGCGTCAGGGCATCCTTCAAAGTAATGTGGGGGGCAGAGGGCACCTGCTTTGCCACCGCATCCACCTGGGCATAGGGCACATTCAGGGCCCGTCCCACATCCCGGATGGCTCCCCGGGCCGCCATGGTGCCGAAGGTGACGATCTGGGCCACATGATCCGCCCCGTATTTTCGGGAGACATAGTCGATCACTTCCCCCCGGCGGCGGATGCAGAAGTCAATGTCAATATCCGGCATGGTCACCCGCTCCGGGTTGAGAAACCGTTCAAAATAGAGGCCGTATTTCATGGGTTCGATGTCGGTGATCCTGAGGCAGTAGGCCACCATGCTCCCCGCCGCCGAACCCCGGCCCGGTCCCACCGGGATCTCATGGCTCTTGGCGTAGCCGATGAAGTCGGAGACAATGAGGAAATAGTCCACAAACCCCATTTGACTGATTACATTCATCTCATAGCGGAGCTGGTCCCGGTAAGCCTCACTGCCATTGGGGTAACGCTGGGCAAAGCCCTCCCAGCAAAGGGTCTCAAAATAGGCTTTCTCATCGGTCCACCCGTCTGGCAGATGAAATTTTGGCAGATGGTGGACCCCGAAGAGAAATTCCACATTGCACAGGTCGGCAATTTTAGCGGTATTTTCCAGGGCTTCCGGATGGTCGGGGAAGAGGGCTTTCATCTCCTCCTCACTCTTCACATAAAAGCTGTCGCTCTCAAACCGCATCCGCCCGGTGTCCTCCACCGTCTTGCCCATCTGGATGCACATAAGCACATCCTGGGTCCTGGCATCCTCCCGGGTCAGATAGTGGGCATCGTTGGTGGCCGCCAGAGGGATCCCGGTCTCGGCATGGAGGCGAAGGATCCCGTCAATCACCTCCCTGTCCTCCTCCAGACCGTGGTTTTGAAGCTCCAGATAATATCCGTCCTCGCCAAACAGCTCCCGCATCTCCAAAGCGTGGGCTTTGGCCCCTTCGAAATCCCCCCGGCGAATCCGACGGGGAATCTCTCCTGCCAGACAGGCCGACAGGGCGATCAGCCCTCCGCAGTGCTGACGGAGCAGGTCCATATCAATTCTGGGCTTGATATAAAATCCCTCTGTGAAGCTCTGTGAAACCATATGGGAGAGATTCCGATATCCCTCCTCATTCCGACAGAGGAGGATCAGGTGCCGAGCCTCCGCATCCAGCTCATGGACCCGGTCAAACCGGGTCCGCGGAGCCACATAGACCTCACAGCCGATGATGGGTTTGATTCCCGCGGCCTTTGCCGCCTTATAGAAATCAATGACCCCATACATCACCCCGTGATCTGTGATGGCGACGGCGGTTTGACCCAACTCCTGACAGCGCTTCATCAGCGCTTCAATCCGACAGGCGCCATCCAGCAGAGAGAATTCCGTATGCAGATGTAAGTGGACAAAGGACATGATTTAACCTCCTCTTTCCGGGGGATCGTCGGTTTTCTCTCCGGCCTGCTCCATGAGCCGCTTTAAACGGTGATTCAGGGCGGACTTGGTGATGGGAGGGGTGCAGAGGAGCGCCAGCTCCGAAAGGGTCAGCTCCGGATTTTCCATTCGGAGCCGGGCGGTCTGACGGAGCTTCTCCGGCAGACTGGTCAATCTCCCCCGCTCCTCCAGCCGGTGGATGGCCTCGATCTGCTCCTGGGCCGCGTCCACCGCCTTCCCCAGATTGGCGGCATCACAATTGACCCTCCGGTTGACACCGCCCCGAAGCTGCTTCTCCGCCTTGGCGTTCATAATCTCCATGGCCTGAATGGGCGCTCCGATGGTGGTAAGCAGGTCTTCAATGGCGGCACTGGATTTGAAGTATGTAACATAGTTTGCCTTCCGGGTGGTCTCCTTGGGGGCAAAGCCCAGCTCCGGCATCAGGGCAGACAGCTCTCGACTCACATGGTAGTGGGAGGTGGCAAGCTCCAGATGATAGCCCTTTCTGGGGTCAGTCACCGAGCCGCCGGTGAGAAAGGCCCCTCGAAGAAAGGCATTCCGGTCACAATTTTCCTCCAGCACCGCATAGTTAATGTGATGGGATACGCTGGTGGAAGGCTCATAGCCATAGGTTTCCCAGATCATGCTGACTTTTTCCGGATCCGTGATTCCGAAGACCTGCTTTCCCTCCTCTCCCAAAAGGTCAGGATAGTCGTCAAAGTCAATTCGAAACGCCCGCCAGAACAGCTGGGGAAGGCGCAGGGACAGGGCGGCATTCTCCGTGACGATCCTGATCTGTCCGGCGGAAAAATGATTGCAAAAGAGAAGCGCGCCATAGGCCTCCGCCTGGGCACAGCATTTTTTGCCCAGAGGGACCCGGCACAGCTCCTCCTTGACATCGGCGGAAAATGACAAGACTTCCTCTCCTTCCTTTAGAAAATGCGGGTGTTCCCCCGCTCCTGATAAAGCTCCATAATGGTCTCTGCCAGCCGTTCGGTCTCATGCCGGGCAAAGGGCGCCTCCTCGTCCGCCAGAGGACGGGATACCGCCTCCACCCCAAGGGCCTCTATCCGTGGGAGATCCACCGTCAGGGGAAAGCTGTTCTCGGCGGCATACCGCTCCAAAAGCGCCGGACGGATGGGGGTATTGTTCATGAGGCAGAGGTCCAAAAGACCGGGACCGCTGTGATCCAGCAGGGCCGCCACATGGTCCCCCGCCGTCATCTCCTCGGTCTCGCCCTCCTGGGTCATGATGTTGCACACATAGATCTTCAGGCCTTTGGCCCGGCAGACCGCCTCCGCCACCCCGTCCACCAGGAGGTTTGGGATCACACTGGTATAGAGGCTTCCAGGCCCTAAAAGAATCAGGTCGGCCTCCTCAATGGCCTCCAGCGTCTGGGGCAGGGCCTTGGGATGCTCCGGCAGAAGGCGGACCCGGTGGATTCGGCAGTCCTGCTCCTTCTTAAACTGAGAGATCTTGGATTCTCCGATCACATGGGTCCCGTTTTCAAAAATGGCCTCCAGGGCCACATTTTCATTGGTCACCGGGAGGATTCGTCCGGTGATGGCCAGGACCTGGCTCATCCGGGCCACCGCCTGGTCAAAGGAGGCGGAGATATCGTTGAGGGCGGCCAGAATCAGATTGCCGAAGGCCTGTCCGGACAGGCTCCCCTCCCGAAAGCGATAGGCTAAAAGCTGCTCCATCACCGGCTCCACATTGGCCAGGGCCTGCATACAATTGCGGATGTCTCCCGGCGGGGGCATTCCCAGGTCCTGACGCAGAATCCCCGATCCTCCTCCGTCATCCGCCACCGTGACGATGGCGGTGAGGTGTTTGGTCCGGCTCTTCAGCCCCCGCAGCATGGTGGAAAGACCATGTCCTCCCCCAATGGCCGCGATCTTAGGTCCCTCTTCCCAGTGTGGAAGTTTGTTTTGCTCCATGGTCAGGCCCTCGTCATATCGCGGTGCTTTTCCACCGCCGCATACCCCTTTTGCCGAATGAATTCCGCCACGGCACGGGTGATGGCCACCGAACGGTGCTGGCCCCCGGTACAGCCCACGGCAATGACAAGCTCCGTCTTTCCCTCCTCCACATACTGGGGCAGGAGGAAGGAGAGGAGCCGCTCCAAATACTTCATAAAATCCTTGGTCTGCTGATAGCCAAATACAAAGGAATAGACATCCTCATCCATCCCGGTATGGGACCGAAGGGCTTCCATGTAAAAGGGATTGGGGAGAAATCGGACATCCAGCACCAGATCCGCCTCCATGGGAAGGCCGTACTTGTATCCGAAGGAGGTCACAGAGACCCGCATCTGCTGTCTTTCCCCATTCCCGTCAAAAAGGCGCATGACCTCTCCCCGCAGCTTGGCGGTGGAGAGGACAGTGGTGTCAATGATATACTGAGCCCGTGCCCGCACCCCGGCCAGGGCTGCCCGCTCACGGGCCACGGCCTCCTCCAGGGTGCAGGTATCATTCATCAGGGGATGGCTCCGCCTGGTCTCCTTGTAGCGTTTGAGGATGGTTTCCGGCGCGGCCTCAATAAAGAGGATTTTATAGGCGCACTCCATTTTTTTCAGCGCATCCAGGGCGGCGAAAAGTCCTTCAAAGGTCTGTCCGCTTCGAATGTCACAGACCAGGGCCACCCGGTCACAGGTTTTTTCCCGTGCCATAAAGAGCTGGGCCAAACCGGGGATGAGGGGGGCGGGCAGATTATCCACCACATAAAATCCGATGTCCTCCAGAATGGAGGCCGTCTTGCTTTTTCCTCCGCCGGAAAGGCCGGATATGATTACAAATTCCATCCTTCTCCTCCCAGGAGCCGGACCTCCGGCTCCAGCGCAATTCCCGTCTCCTCCAGCACCACACGGTGGACATGGGCAATGACCCCCATCACATCCACACAGGTGGCGCCTCCCCGATTGACCACAAATCCGGCGTGTTTTTCCGAAACCTGGGCATTTCCCACCCGAAAGCCCTTCAGGCCGCACTGGTCGATGAGGGCGGCGGCATAGCCGCCCTTGGGCCGCTTGAATGTAGATCCGGCACTGGGCAGCTCCAAAGGCTGCCGCTCCCGGCGGCGGAAGGCCAGATCGTCAATCCTGGCGGTGATTTTCACCGGGTCTCCGGGCTGGAGTCGGACCACGGCACTGAGAATCACCCCGTCCATCTCCTCAAAAATACTCTTTCGGTAGCCATAGCCCAGCTCCTCCCCCTGATAGGTCCGGACCGCCCCGTTCAGGTCCAAAAAGCGGACGGATTCCACCACATGGGAAATCTCCCCGTTGTAGGCGCCGGCGTTCATCATCACGGCACCTCCCACCGAGCCCGGAATCCCCTGCGCGAACTCCACTCCGGCCAGGCTTTCCTTT
>JAHHSE010000090.1 GCA_020025395.1 Oscillospiraceae bacterium | reverse complement strand
TCCACCACCGCCGGACCGTCCGGCAGGACATAGGACTGATAATTTTTATAGCTGCGGCTCCAGGCGCTCCCATTCAGATTTCCAGGCAGTGAGTGGAATCGCAGTCCCTCCACCTCCATGCCCAGTCCCTTTTGTCCGAACCAAACGATGGTACCCAGCGGGATATCGGTACTCACATTGTCCAGCATGATCTTAGCGAACTTAGGCAGGGTGCCGAGATTGATGGTCTTCAGACATTTCTCCATCATCGCCTTCAGGAAATCCTGCTGGATTTCCACACGGCCCACATCCCCCACGGAGGTCTTGCTGCCATCGTTGTTCTTCCGCCAGCGGATGACCTGCATGGCATCGTCACCGGTGAGGGTGCGAAGTCCCTTGGCCTGGTTGATTTTCAATTTTTGTCTGGGATCGTAGTAGTGCATTTCATAGGGGACATAGAATTCCACCCCCCCGATGGCATCCACCAGCTCTCCCACGGCATCCCACTCCACCGTCACATAGTAATCCGGGGCAAAGCCGATGAGGTGTTTGAGATACTCCTTCAAAGCCTCTACACCCTTTTCTCCTCCCCCGTTAAAATTATAGACGGAGTTGATCCGCTTAATATCCCAGGGGGCGTTTACCATGGTATCCCGATAGATGTTCAAAACATCCATGGTCTGATTCACGGTATCATAGGTGGCCACCATCAGGGTATCCGTATTCCCTCCCCCTCCGGTATCCTTACCCATGAGGAGGAAGGTATAAACACCCGGTTTTCGCCCTGCCCCCAGCGCGATCTCCGGATCCTGCCCCGGGGCGACGGAGCCGCTTGGGGGCGCAAAGGAGGGTGCGGGCAGATTTGGCTCCCGAATCCAGAGCTTCAGGCTGACGGCGATCCCTGCCGTGAGGGCCATGAAAACAGCGATCACCACCAGAATGGTGATACGGCGGCGAATGATCTGATCCCTGGTTTTTTTCTTCTTTGGGGTGGGTGTTTTTTCCGTTTTATTCAAATGGGCCCCGCCCTTTTTCTTTTTTTCTGGGGTCATTGACAAGTTCCTTTCAGCCAGTCTCTGGCGGCAAGTGTATTCCGGTGTACCTGGTAACCCCGCTCCTCCATCTCGGCGATGCTCATCTCACATCCCAGCAGAAGAGCGGCATCCAAATCGGTTTCGGCCAGACGGCGAAGCTCCTCTACGCCGTCAAACTTCCGATTTGGCTCAATATAGTCCGCCATATACAGGATCTTTTCCAAGAGGGTCATGTGGGCCTTGCCGGTTGTGTGGTAAAAGATGGCCTCACAGACCGCCTGGGGCTGTCCGTAGACCTCCTTGGCCATACATGCGCCTGTCTTGGAATGCAGCAGCTTTTCCGACCGAAGCTCCAGCTCATCCAGCTCCACTCCATAGCGCTTGCAGCAGGCCAGATGCTCCTCCATGGTCCAGTATTTGGTGCAGTCATGGAGAATGGCGGCCCTGCGGGCCAGTTCCTCCTCCGCTCCCCACCTTCGTGCCAGCGCTACCGCCGTCACTTCGGTGCCAAGTATATGGGGGATTCGCTTGGCCTTTATCATGGAGAGGGAGCAGGCTCGGAGCTGGGGGTCGGTGAGATGGGTCAAATCGGCCTGAGAGCCATACAGTCCCTTGCGCAGAATATAGCCCAGCACGGGGGGATAGAGCTGATCCCAGCCCTCTCCCTTCCGAAGCTCGGTGGAGGAGACCTCCCGAATGGCGGGCAGCTCCACCAGGCACACCCTGGCCCCATACTGCTTTTCCAGCACCTTTTTCTGCCGCTCCAGTCTCTCCCTGTCGGTCTCGGTCCGGGCAAAGGCGGCCACCTCCGCCAGGGAGAGGATGACATCCGCCTGCCGCCAGCTTTGCAGCGAGAGGAACATATCGCTTCCCATCAAAAGCCAGAACTCATCCTCCGGAGACATCTCCCGGAGCGCTTGGAGGGTATCCACGGTATAGCTCTTGCCCTCCCGCTTATATTCCAGTTCACAGACCTCCACACCGGCCCCCAATCCGTCCGCCATCAGGCTCACCATGGCAAGCCGATCCTCCGGAGAGGCCGAGCAGTCACTCATGGTCTTGTGGGGCGGCTCATGGGCGGGGAGGAAGAGGAGCCGATCCAGCCCAAGGGCCTTGATCGCCGCCCGGGCGGAGTCCATGTGTCCCAGATGGGGCGGATCAAATGTTCCGCCATAGATGCCGATTTTCATGGCATATCCCCTATCTTCCTTCGTTCTGCTTCTTCCTATCCTTCACCAGTACGATTTTGTCCGTCTTATCCTTTTTATGACTTGGACGATACAGGACAAATTTTGTTCCAATCACCTGGACCTGCTCACTCCGGGTGAGAAGAGAGAGCCGGTCACAGGCCTCCCTTGGGGTAAGCATGGAGTTTTCCAGCACCCGGCATTTGATCAGCTCTCTGGCCTCCAGGGCGTCATTGGCCTGCTTTACCAGATTGTCTCCAATCCCATCCTTTCCGATATGGACAATGGGTTGCAGCTCGTTGGCCAGCCCTCTGAGCTGGGCACGCTGCTTGCTTGTTAATTCCATAAATGACCTCTTTCTTTTACTGATTCAGATAGGCACTCAGCTTCTGGGAGAACATCTTGAGAGCATTGCCCCGGTGGGAGATCTCATTCTTCTCCTCCTCGGTCAGCTGGGCGAAGGTTTTCCGCTTGGCGGGCACAAAGAACACAGGGTCATAGCCGAAGCCGTTTTCCCCCTGAGGCGCATAAGCGATGGTGCCGGGACACTCCCCCCGCGCGGAAATCACATCTCCGTTTGGGAAGCAGGCGGTGACCACCGAAACAAATTTGGCCCGCCGATCCATCTGACCCCGAAGATTTTCCAGCAGAAGGCGGTACCGCCCCACATCATTCAGCTCGGGGCCGCCGTATCGGGCGGAGAAAACACCGGGCGCCCCGTTCATCGCATCCACGCAGAGTCCGGAATCGTCCGCGATGGCGGGCAGTCCGGCGGCCTTCATCACGGCTCTGGCCTTTAGAAGGGAATTTTCCTCAAAGGTGGTTCCGGTCTCCTCCACATCCACATGAAGCCCCAGCTCAGACTGAAGCACAAGCTCAATTCCGTATTGGGCCAGGATGTGGCTTATCTCCACCCGTTTATGCTCATTCTGGGATGCCAATACCATTTTCATCTGTTTATCCTCCCAATATCCGGCGCTGAATCTCACCGATCTCCTCCAGGCCCTTTTGGCACAGGTCTACCAGGTTCCGCTGCTCCTCCAGGGTAAAGGGCCGGCCCTCTCCGGTTCCCTGAAGCTCCACCAGGCGGCCGTCCCCGGTCATCACGCAGTTGAGGTCCACCTGGGCAACGGAATCCTCCTCATAGCACAGGTCCAGCAGAAGCTGATCCTCCACAATCCCGGCGGAGATCCCCGCCACGGTTGTAAGGAGGGGAAGCTCCTCCAGAACCCCCTCCCGAACCAGCTTCTTCAGGGCCAGGGCCAGGGCGATAAAGCCGCCGGTGACGCTGGCGGTACGGGTGCCTCCGTCTCCCTGCAACACATCGCAGTCCACTGTAATGGTCCTCTCTCCCAGCTTTTTCAGGTCTACCGCAGCCCGGAGGGCCCGGCCCACCAGCCGCTGGATCTCTGCCGAGCGGGGGGAGAGCTTCAGCTTGGAGACATCCCGTTTGGAGCGCTCCCGATTGGCTCTGGGAAGCATGGAATATTCCGCCGTGACCCAGCCCTCTCCCTCCGGCACATGGGGCGGGGTGCGCTCCTCCACGCTGGCGCAGCAGAGGACCTGGGTCTTGCCGCACCGAATCAGGCAGGAGCCCTCCGCGAACTGATTGAAGTGGGGAAGGATCTCCATGGGACGAAGGGCATCGTTGGCCCGTCCGTCAATCCGTGGCATAAAAAGACCTCCTATCGAACTAGATTTTAGACTTCCGTTTTCGGGAAAGTCAGATCAGGGCCTCCACATAGGCCTTGGCGTCAAAGGGCCGGAGATCTTCGATCCCCTCCCCCAGTCCCACATACTTGACAGGAAGGCCCAGCTCCCTGGCAATGGCGACCACAATGCCTCCCTTGGCGGTCCCATCCAGCTTGGTGAGGACAATGCCGGTAATTCCCGCCGTCTCCAAAAACTGCTTTGCCTGGATCAGTCCGTTCTGCCCGGTGGTGGCATCCAGAACCAGCAGCGTTTCCCGGTCACTGTCGGGCAGCTCCCGGTCAATGACTCTGGAGATTTTGTTCAGCTCGTTCATCAGATTTTGCTTGTTGTGGAGCCGTCCGGCGGTATCCACCAGAATGACATCGGTCCCGCGGGCCTTGGCGGCGGAGGCGGCGTCGAAGACCACGGCGGCGGGGTCGGCCCCCTCCCCCTGCTTGATAATCTCCAGACCGCCCCGCTCGGCCCAGATGGAAAGCTGCTCCGAGGCGGCGGCCCGGAAGGTGTCCGCCGCGCAGAGGAGGACCTTCTTTCCCTCCCCTTTCAGGGCATGGCCCAGCTTGCCGATGGTGGTGGTCTTCCCCACCCCATTGACCCCGATAAAGAGGCAGACCGAGGGCTTGGTGCCAAGGGCAAGGCCGGTATTCCGCACACTGAGCAGGTCGGCAAGGACCTCCTTCATGCAGGACCTGCCCCCCTCCGTGTCCTTAATCCCGGCGGCCTTTGTACGCTTTTTCAGCTCCTCCACCGCCTCCATGGTGGTCTCCACCCCCACATCCGCCAGAATGAGGGATTCCTCCAGCTCCTCATAAAATTCATCATCCAGCTTGGAAAAGCCGGAAAAAATACCAATTTTCTTGATTTTATCAAAAAAACCCATAAATGTTCTTCCCTGTCCCTTCAAATGATCGCAACCGCTTTGTATAAGGTCCGTCCTGTCACCGGAGGTCCAGCTCCTTCTCCACATCATTGAGATTGATGGTGAGAATCCGGCTGACTCCCTGTTCCTGCATGGTGACTCCGTAGAGAACATCCGCCTCCTCCATGGTCCCCCTTCTGTGGGTGATAACAATGTATTGAGTCCTGTCACTCATATGACGCATATACCGGGCAAAGCGAACCACATTGGCGTCGTCCAAAGCCGCCTCAATCTCATCCATCACCACAAACGGGGTGGGACGGACCTTCAGAATGGCAAAATAGAGGGCAATGGCCACAAAGGCCTTTTCCCCGCCGGAGAGGAGGGTGATTACCTTCAGCGCCTTGCCAGGGGGCTGGGCCTTGATCTCAATCCCGCAGTTTAGGATATCCTCCGGGTCCTCCAGCTCCAGGGCGGCCTGACCTCCTCCAAAGAGTTCCAGAAAGGTCTCCCCAAAGGCCTGATTCAAACTGGCAAACTGGCGGGTGAAGATCCGCTTCATCTCCCCGATAATCTGGGCGATAATCTCCTCCAGCTCCTGCTTGGCCTGGCGTACATCGTCCCGCTGCCCGGTCAGATAGGTATACCGCTCATTGATCTGGGCAAACTGCTCCATGGCATCCATGTTAATGTTTCCCAGGTCGGCAATGCTCCGCTTTAGCTCGGCCACCCTCCGAACCGCCTTCTGGGCGGAGTCCAGCTTCTGACGCTGGATCTGGGCCCCCTCATGGGTCAGCTCATAGGTGTCCCACAGCTTATCCAGAAGCTGTTTCTCCTCCAGCCCAACAGATATCTTTTTCTGTTCCAGTACAGAGACCTCCCGCTCCATGGCAAGGAGAAGGCTGTTCTTTTCCCGGCTGTCCCTGTCGGCCTGATTTCTCTGGGCCTCCAGGGCCAGCTTTTCCTGTTGAAGGGCCTGAACGGCCTGCTCCCCGGTCTCATTTTGGAGCCGAAGCCTCTGAAGCTCCCTCTCCCTCTCCAAGATCTCCTTGGAGAGGGTTTGATTTGCTTCCTCAAAGCTTTGGATGAGGGACTCCTGCTGGACATGGTCCCCGGTCAAATCCCGCCGAAGGTCCTCCAGCTCAGTCAGGGCGGATTCCAGCGCCGACTGTTCCGCCTCCATGGCGGCAAGCTCCACCTTTCCCTGGGCCATCTCCCCCTGTAGGGAGGCGAGTCTTTCCCGGAGCTGCTTCTGCCCCTGCTGCCGACCCTCGGCCTCGGTCCGCAGGGCGGCGGCGCTCCCCTCCAGCAGCTCTATGCGCCGACGGGCGGCGGCAATGTCCGCCTCGGTCCTGGCGGCTCTGGCGGTCACCCGCTCCAGCTC
>JAHHSE010000009.1 GCA_020025395.1 Oscillospiraceae bacterium | reverse complement strand
CCCCCACCAGACCTCCCACCTGTTTTTCTCCCCAGACCTCCCCCTGGTTGCAGCAGGCCCTGACAGCCGCTCTCGCCCGGTCTTCCAGACTGCCGAACAGGCCGCCTACCTTTTTGCCTCCGGTCACCCTTCCCGTATTCCAGCAGCCTTGAACGGAAATCTTTCCTTTGGATTGATAGCCGCTGCTTAAACTGCCCATCAATCCCCCGGTCTGCGACCCCTGGGTTTCAATCTCCGCCTCATTCCGGCAGTTCTCCAGCACCATATTTCCTTTGGCGCTGCCCGCAAGCCCCCCATAGGCCGCACGGAGCAGGGTGCCGGTCTTTTCCTCTCCTTCCCCGGCCCTTTCGGTCACCTTCCCAAAATTACCGCAATTTAACATTTCTGTGTCGGACACACTGCCGCAAAGCCCTCCGGCGTACCCGAACGCACAGACGGTACCCCGGTTCTCATTGTTTTTCATGACGGCCTTGCCCTCCCCCAGCAGACCCCCCGCAAAATATGTGGCGGAGACCTCCACATGGGACACACAGTTTTCCATCTGAATCGGCTGATCCCCCTTTTGAAGGGCTATCAGCCCGGCAGCATAGTCCCCGCTCGTGGATACGGTGCCCTCCACGGTCAGATTACGAATGGCTCCCCCTTCCATATACCCAAACAGTCCCTGATGATCCTCCTCCGATTGGATGAAAAGACCGGAAATTCGATGCCCCTGTCCATCAAACTCCCCCGAAAACGGAAATTGATAGAGAGGCGTATCAATCAACGAGCAGCGCCCGATTGGGGTCCATGGCGCTTCCTTCAGGTCCAAATCCTGTTCCAAATATATTATTTTTCCGGCGAAGGAATCGGTTTTTTCTCCGGTGCCATTGACTATCTCCCCCAGCTCTCTCAGCTCTTCCACCGTGCTGATTTTATAGATCCCATCTCTTTCTCCCGCCAAATACCAGTTCTCCTCCGCGGCTCGGGTCCCCAGAGGAAGCAAAAACAGCACCGCGCAGCAGAGCAGGGCGGAGTGGGTCCGCCATCTTCCCGTCTGTGTCATGGCGCCTCTCCCCTGCGCACCGGCCTTGTGAGGACCAGCGAAATATTCGTGTCTCCAAGAAATTTCCCATCCTGACAGGAGATCCCGATCCGTTCCCCCTCAACGGCAATCGTGACCTCCCCGTCATAAAATGCACTGTCACGCATCTTTCGGTCCTGCGTATAATTGCCCGCATTCACCCGAAATGCCCGCTTCGGATAGGCTGTGTTGCGCCCAAAGGTCAGACTGTCTACGGAAACCGTAACCCCCACACAGTCCTCCCTCCAGAAGTCTTCAAAGAAGACCGCATCTGCGTCCGCCCCTCCCTTTCGATGGTTGCACAAAAGCAGAAAGCTGACCTCTTCCGGCAGGGAATCGGGGGAGGCCTTCAGAACCCGATTCACCTTTTTGGTCTGCTCTGTTCCATCCTGATAGCGGAAGGTCACCTGATAGCTGACCTCCAGATGCCCTCTGGTTGACTCCTCTTCCATCGAGAGGATGTTGGTTTTTGCGATCTCCTGTTCCGGGATGCTTTGAAAGGCTTCCTTTCCATAATAGTCCCCCAGATTCTGTATCGCCCAGGCCGCCTCCAGCCGGGTGGCGGGCAGGGCCGCATCTATGTATCCTTCCCTGCGGGGGACAAGCAGGCGCAGAGCCGCAGCCCACCGAAGACTCTCATGGGCGGCCCCATCTCCATAGTCCTCCCCCGGGTCTCGATACCGCTCCCCCAAATCAACCCGCTGGGTGGTGTCCACTCCGTACAGTTCGGCAAATCGATGCAGCATGGTCCCAAGCTGAAGGCGTGTGACCGGATCGTTGGTCCCATAGCGTCCATTTCCATAGCCCAGCACAATCTTATCGTTGGAGGCCCAGAGGATGGAATCCGTGTACCACATCCCCTCCTCCACATCAATAAATTCATTGTAGCCATGGCCTTCCGGCTGTCCGGCGAAACGATGCAGGATGGTGACCGCCATGGCCCGTGTCACCTCTCCCTCCGGCTCAAACCGCTCTCCGCCGACGCCGTTCATGATCCCAGCTTCCGTGACAAACCGAACCGCCTCTGCCTCCGGTCCCTCCTGGGGGATATCCTGAAAAGGGCGCTTCTCTGCGCCCAGTGCCTGCCCGCCGCATAACACCAGACCGCAAACCCCGGCCAGACACCGTTTCCATCCATGTTTCACCGGATCGAACCTCCTTTTAAATCCTCCCGGACGGTCAAAACAGCCTGAGGCTGTTTTGACCGTCCGGACCGACACAAGCTCCCATGCCGTCCTTTGTAGATATCCTTTTTATTTGACACCTGTCTTTTTCCTGTTTTTCAGGTATCGGTGAAGACCGGCCGCGGCCACGAGAACAACTGCTCCCCCCGCCACCAAAAGCGTCACGAGCGGATTTTCACTCATGGCGCCCATGACGATTTCAAAAACGGTATGCCGCCTTTCCTCCTCCGGTTCCGTTTGAATCTCCGGTTCGGAATCGTCCTCCGGTTCCGGGTCGGGCAGAGGCTGCTTCGAGCCGCCCTCCTGATCCCTGGGTGTGTCAGTAATCGGAGTTTCCGGCTCTTCCAATTTCTCCGGCTCTTCCAAAATCCTGGATTCCTGCCGTTTCTCCTCCTCCTGCTCCGGGGCGATGACGGGCCTCTGATCCACACGCTCCTCCGTTTCTCTCTGGGGTGTTTCCGGTGTCATCGGTGTGGCCGCTGCGGTCTCATCCTCGGTTCCGCCTGCCCCGATCTCTTCTCCGATGTTCGGGGTCTCAGTGCCGGTACCGCCTTCCACACCGGCTCCTTCCTCCCGGCCATCTCCCATTCCGTCGCCTTCTCCGTGTCCTTCTCCGTGTCCGTCCCCTTCTCCGTGTCCGCCGGCCTCCGGTTTGTCAGGCTCCGGTCGGGGATCGGGTGCCGGGTCAGGCTGCTCCGGCTCCGGCTTCTCCGGCGCCGGAATGGTCTCCCTCACCTGCTCAAATACCACATGGACAGCTGCGTTCTGTTCTCCCGTCTGAAAGGACAGGCTTTGTGTGATGTCTTCCTGATTGACCGTCACCCTTCCCAGCTTCCAGGCAGTGACCGTTTTGCTTCCGTCCTCATGGGTCTCGGTTTCCTGCCGGGCACTGGGTTTGACCCGGACAGTGACCTCCTTGCCCTTCACCTGATAGACCTTCTCTCCGTCGGTGATGCCCTGCAGGGAAACCTCGCCCTCCCCCTCCTGGGTATAGGTGATCCGATACACCGGGCCTTCTCCCAATTCAGGCCATTCCCCGGCCTGGGTCCA
Organism: Oscillospiraceae bacterium; assembly: GCA_020025395.1. Lineage (GTDB taxonomy): Bacteria > Bacillota > Clostridia > Oscillospirales > Oscillospiraceae > JAHHSE01. Next base: position 19,943 of record JAHHSE010000009.1, on the reverse strand, counting down.
CACATTGCTTCGGACCCCGTCTCCCCCATCCAGCAGATAGGCCATCTCACCGGACTCAAACGCGGCCTTGCTTTTTGCGGTCACATAATCCGTGTCGGTCCGTTTCGCAACGCCATAGACCATCCGGGCCACAAGCCCCTGATTCTCCGGCCGCTCCTCCGCCTCCCCGCTCAGGTAAAAGCAGGTATCCTTTTGTATTTGCTCAAAATGAGTGAGGCCGCCTCCAATTACGGCACCATGTTGGACCGGGCAGGAAATCTCACCGGCCTGATAGACATTCCGCACCGCAAAGCGATCCTCCAACGAACCGATCAGCCCTCCTGCCGCCAGATTCTTTTCTCCGGTGAAGGTCAGATTTCCTCGATTATAGCAATTTTTCATCTCCCCTTCATTGGCAATCCGATAGGTCAGGCCGCCGCCCCCTGTTCCCGAGACATCTCCTGTATTGAAGCAGTTTTCGATCCGCAAGGTGGGGCCATGGTCATCATAGCCTACAAGGCCGCCGGCAATCCCGCCAGAGACAGCACCTGTGTTGCGGACCCCTTTCAGGTTCGTTGCGTATCCAACCCCTAAGATACCTCCGGTATTTCCGGAAGAGGTCACTTCTCCGTGATTTTCACAATTTTCAATGATGTCATGACGGTAAGTACGACCGACAATTCCTCCGGCCCCTTCCTTCGCCTGAACGGCTCCGCTCTCCATATTCTTGCAGTCCCTGATCACAAAGACAGGGCTTTTCGAGTTGGAATATCCAACTATACCGCCGGCATATGCCCTTTCCTCTCCGGTGACGATTCCATAGTTGGCGCATCCTGTCAGCCGCCTGGGACCTGAATAGCTCCCCACAATTCCGCCGGCGCCATACTCGCCCTGTACCCCGTCTGCCACCGTCTCTGTCCCGGTGCAGAGAATCGTTCCGTGGTTTTCACAGTTGGAAATCTCATAGGCCTCATCCTCCCTGCTGTCGGCCCAGCCCACAATACCTCCGGCCGCGGTTCCCGCCGTAATGGCGCCCTGGTTGGTGCAGCCGGAAAGACGGAGCTTATAGTGGTGGAAATTACCTCCCACAATTCCCCCCGCGCTGTTCTTCGCCGTGAGATCGGCCCGATTTGCGCAATTTTGAATCTCTGCCTCATTGATAATCTGCGCGGCAATTCCTCCCACATACTTCCCTGTGGTTTGAATGGTTCCCTCAATGACAATGCCCTCAATATGGGCACCGTCCAGCACGCCAAACAGTCCCTGATTGTCCTTGCCCGACACATCAAAGACGATGGTGCAGCCGTTTCCGATGACCGTTCCCCGGAAGGGAGCCCGCTCTGTTCCGATGGGGGTCCAGTTCCTTACCCCGGTCAGATCAATTCTGCCTCCTTCGGGCAGCTGGAATGTCATATTTTCTCCGCTGTTTCCGGCGGCGACACTTTTCGCCAGCTTGACCAGATCCTCCGCATTCTCCAAAACCTCCCCGTCTATTATGGTACTCCTGCGCTCCCACTGGGCATACAGGACCAGTTCCTTCTCCACGGGTACAGTTTTAAATTCCCATCGGATTCCCCCTGCAGCCTCAGTGTACCAGCCTGTAAAGCGATATTCCTCAAACTCGGAGGGCTTCGGTCTGGCGGGGACTTCGGCAGGCTCTGCCGCAAAGCCTCCTTTTGGAATGTACTGGTCCTTTGGCGGGGTCCCCTCCCCTCCATTGAGTTGAAAGGACACCTTGCAGGTATTCTCGTCCCGCCATTGGGCATACAGGGTCATATTTCGGGTCACAAGGGAGTGGAAGTTCCATTCTTCTCCTCCCGAGGCCTGTGTATACCAGCCGATGAAGCCGTGTCCCGTCCAGGCGGGTGCCGCGGGGGCCTGAATTCTCCATCCATTCTCCTTCCCGGCTGTGACCGCCGGGATGGGAGCGCCTTCCGCCCCGTTCAGATCGAACTGAACGGTGTATACCGTTTCGGGCGAAATCTGATCCCCATAGGTCACGGTGACGGTGACATCGGACTTTGGCATGGTGAACTTCCAGTCCGGGGTCAGGGGGACTTGTTTCCCCTCCTGATCCAGGACCTTCACCGAGTGGACGACTTGACCCGCCGGCTGATCGGCTGTGGACAAAATCTCAGCCCCCGCCTTGTGATAGGAATACTTCCATTCTGTGTCTCCGGTTTGCTGCAGGGCCATCCGATAGACAGGTCCGTTCTTTTCATCCGCAAAGATGGGGCCGTCCCGGCCCTGACTCCAGGAATCGTTGCGGGTATTCCCGCCGCCGCCATTGAGCAGATAGGCCACCTCTCCGGAGCGGAACGCCTCTTCTGTCTTGGCCTGTGCATATTCGTTGTCCTTGTCTCCCCGGTAAAAGTTGGCACCCGGATTTTGGATGATGTGCATATTGCTCTTTCCAACCAGAGAAAGCGGGGTATAGGAGAGACAATGGCTCAATTCCGTTTGGATGGACTGGGTGGCAAAGGCACTGCCTATCATCGATCCAATCTCCTGCGCGCCCGTTACTTCCCCTCGATTGAGGCAGCTTTCGAACTTGCCTCTGGTAGAATCTCCAAGGATTCCTCCTACCTTCCGGGCGCCGGTGACCGTCCCAGAATTGGCACCGTTCCGAATGAAAATGAGGTCGCTCTCCCGGGTGGAATTACTCAGTGATCCAATCAGTCCCCCAATATAGCTGCCCCCGCTTACCGTACCCTGGAAGGAGCAGCGGGTGATCTCACCTCCGCTTTTTCCGGTGACCTTCCCAATCAGCCCTCCCACATAGTTTGCGCCGGCCTTTACATCGGCCCGGCCATGGCAATTGATGATACGAACCGGCTTCCCACTCTCCTCCTCCATGGTTCCCGCCAGGATTCCAAGGGTATTTCCTCCCTCGATCCTGCCCTGAAGGGTCAGGTTGCTGATTTCAGCCCCACCCTTCAAGCTGGAGAACAGGCCCAGCTTACTCCCCTTCGGATTTGAGATGGTCAGGTTTTGAATCATGTTTCCCTGTCCGTCCAGCTTTCCCCGGAAGGCTTGGATGGGCTTCCAATCGGGATAGGCCCCGAGATCCACATCCCCTTCCAGACGAAAGAAGCAATTTTCATAGGTGGCAGGATAGCTCTTATCCCCACTGCGCAGACTCAGCAGCCTCAGGGACAGGGCATCCAGGGAGACCGCGGTATTGGGTCCCGTACCGGCTGTCAGCTCATCCTTCCAGAGGGCGTAAACCGTGTACTCACTCCCTGTCAGATCAGAGGGAACCGGAATTCCCTCCTGCCCATCGGGAGCCATCCGGGCGGAATGAATCACCTTCGTTCCATCTCCCCAGCCTAAGAAGGTAAGTGCGTCAAGATCCTCGGGGGGCGTCCAGGTCCCTCCATCCTCTGTCCGGAGCGCATCCAGCCGGATCACTTCTCCCTTCTTCGATATGATATCCTGAATTTTTGTTGGAGCCTCCTGCACGCCGTTTCTGGTATAGTATTCCGGACCGATATAGCCTTCCTCCAGGCGTCCCACTCCCTTTTCCCCCAGGAGTCGGAAGTGGACCAGGATCTGGTCCTTTTTGCTCTCGTTCCGTAAAACAAGGGTGATGGTCCTCGCGGCTTCTGTCCCGCTTTGGAAGGTGAGGGTATAGACGGTTTTTCCCGTCTCCGTTTCGGGTCTGGATTCAAAGTGAATGGTGTCCCCACCGGACAGCTTGCTTTCATCTTCCGCTATGGTCCAGCCCTGCCCCAGGGTCACCGTCATTTTGACCTCTGTCCCCATATAGACATAGCTGATATGGGAGCGGTCCATTTCCACCTCACCCGGCTGGCTGATGGGGGTTTCCTCCCGTTTGACGGTCAGCTGGACCAGAGAGGGATGGGCTTCGTCTGCAACAACCGGATAACCGGCTGTAAAATCATGGCTCCAGTATTTTAAGCTTCCATTCCCATCCAGCTGATAGGCCACCTCTCCGCTGGTCAAACGCACATCGTCTCTTCGATAGCCCTGCCCCCAGGCGGGGTTGGCAACCTCCGAAGATGCCAAAAAGCCCGAAGCCCTGTCGGTTTCCCAGCCCTCATTTCGAACGGTGAGCGCAAGGTCCTCCTGGGTGGAGAAGGACTTGGACAGCTCCACACTGCCGCCACCCGGCTCACCCCCGATCAAGGCGCCCGCTGCGGCGGGATCCGCTGCGGTCACTGTCCCCTGATTGCTCAGCAGCTCCCCCTTCAGACTCAGAGGAACCTCCAGCTTTCCAATCAGACCTCCCACACAGCGGCTGCCTGTTACATTGGCCTGATTGGTATTTTTTTGGAACTGATTTTTCCCCGTGGAGTATGTTCCGGCCTGATAACCGCCAATCAGTCCGCCTACGGCATCGCCGTTGCCGCGGACCTCACCGCTCACGGTGTTTCCCGTCAGCGTTAGAGGATTGTTTGCCTTGCTGTACAAAATCCCGCCGATGAGACCGCCTACATTGCTTTCCCCCATAAGCGCCCCATTCTTCACGGTACAGGCAATGACGCCTCCTCTGCCGGAAAAGCCGTCGCTTTCAAAGGCGCCCACAATTCCCCCCACATAATTTTTCCCGGTGATATTCGGATTTTCCAAAACCAGATTTTCGATGGTTCCGCTTTTCACGCAGCCAAACAGCCCCTGCTTCTCCTGCTCCGCCGCCGACAGATACAGGTTTTGGATGGAGAAGCCCTCTCCCCGGAAGGTCCCCTGGAAGGGGGTGGTCTCCGTTCCAATGGGGGTCCAGCTCCCCAGCTGTTCGGAGCAGAGGCCGGACAGGTCTATCGTACCTCCCAGCTTTACCGTCTTTCCGGCAAAGGTCTGCGGCCGTCCCGCTTCCGGGTTATCCGCTCCGATTCCGTTGACCAGATTGGAAAAGGCCAACAGCTCCTTCTCCGTGTTCAGAACATAGGGGCCATTCGGGTTGGACTGATACCAGCTGTACGGGCTGTCTATCATAATCTTCAGATCCTGATCCGTCACCGTAACCGAGTAAAGCCCCTGACCTTCCGGCGCGGGCTGCAGACCATCGGCCCATTTTGGATTTTCCAGGTCTGTATGGATGGTGATTTGGTATCCTGTCAGAAGATATACCCGATTTGTCCCCTCCTTCAGTGGGACCTCCTCCCCTTCTTTGTTCCGCACCCCTTTCAGTGTGACCGGCGAGAAAACCTCTGCGAAATAAATGGGTTCCGCACCGCTGTCAAAGACGGGATGGTTCTGCCCCGCCCCCCAGACTTGATGATGCTCCCCCTCTCCGTTGAGCAGATAGAGCATCTCATAGGAGTTAAAATCCTCTTGGGCAACTTCTGTTCCTTTCCCGACGGAAGCTACGCTCCCCTGCTTTGCGAACACATTTTTGACATCCGAAAGATTGTTATTCAGCAGATTTAATTTTTGACCTTCTCCCTCCGGGAAAAAGAAGGCGCTGCGAATGGACACGGTACTTTTGTAATCGGACGCTCCTATCAGCATGGCACCATGGGAGTCATTTTGGACCTTCAAGGCTCCTGTAAAATAGCAGTCTGTGACGGTACCGCTGTTCATTCTGCCCGCAAGACCGCCGACCCCCACGCCGCCTTCCACCGTACAGCCGCTATGGCACTGGGAAAGGGTGACATTGCTTTTTGACTGATCCGCCTCCGCGCCCCCCAAGATGCCGCCCGCCATGGAGGCCTTTCCCTTCACATTGCCACGGCTGGAGCAGCCCCGGATCTCCGCAGATACAGCCCCTTCCCCGACACTTCCAAGAATGCCGCCTATCATGGAAACCCGCTCTTGTCCTCCGAATTGCGTCATCCGCTCTCGGAACTCCCCCTTCAGCTCCGCCTCACTGACGCAGTTTTCAAGGATATTCTCCCCCCCTTGGACCCGGCCGGCAATTCCGCCCACATCCGCTTTCCCGTGAATATTTCCGGTCACCTTACTGTTTTTCACGGTTCCGCCTGTCAGCGTACCGACCACACCGCCCACATGGCAGGCCGTGGGAAGGGAGATATCGACCTCCAGACTCACATTTTGAATGGTGCCATTCTCCACCCAGCCAAACAGCCCCTGACCGTTCTGAGCGTCCGCCTCATCCCCAATACGGATTCCGGTGATGGAATGATCTTGACCGTTAAAATGGCCCTGAAAGGGACTGGTCTCTGTTCCAATCGGTGTCCAGATGTCCTGGGGATCCAAGGCGATGTCAGATTCCACCTGATAACAGGCCTTTGCATAGCCTTCTCTATTTTGATTGACGGCAGCGGCCGCTGCCATCAGATTCTCTTTTGTATGAATCAGGTAAGGCGCCTCTAAGGTGCCGCTGCCTTCCAAGTGAATTTCAGCCGCCTCTATCGCCTGACGCACCCTCTGCAGCAGGTCAACATACCTGGCCGCCTGTTCCTCCGCCTGTTCCTCATCTGTATAAGAGCCATCTGCCTCATCCATGAGTGTGCGTGCCTGAACAAGCATGGGAAACGCAATATTTTCCTCTCTTGTCCGCATCCAGAGAAATAGAAATTCCGTCAGCGTTTTCTCCAGCCGCTGCAGCTCCTCCAGACTTTTTTCCGAGAGATTCAGCTCGTTAAGCACTTCCGGCTGAAGCTCTGTGGGAAGGGTTTCTATGCACCGGCCCAGCTTTTCCACCATACAGACCTCTTCCCCATCATGGAATCCCCCGCAAGATTGGCAGGGCTGTACGATGGGAGAGATGGGAATCAGCGGCTCCATGGGAAGAGGCTCCTCCGTGGGCAGAGGCTCCTCTGTGGGAAGAGGCTCCTCTGTGGGAAGAGGCTCCTCTGTGGGAAGAGGCTCCTCCGTGGGCAGAGGCTCCTCCGTGGGCAGAGGCTCCTCTGTGGGTAAAGGCTCCTCTGTGGGCAGAGGCTCCTCCGTGGGCAGAGGCTCCTCTGTGGGCAGAGGCTCCTCCGTGGGTAAAGGCTCCTCCGTGGGAAGAGGCTCCTCTGTGGGCAGCGGTTCCTCCGTTCCCTCTGGTGTATCCGTTCCCTCAGTGTCCCCGCCCCGTTCCGGCGGTTCTTCCCCATCCGGTCTCTGCTCTCCTTCCGTGTTCTCTATCTCTGAATGAACCTCTTCCCCGTTCATGGGATCAGTGGCATACACCGCCGGAGCCCCCAACGGCAGGAGCAAGGCAAAACACAAAAACACACTCAGCGTTTTCTCTTTCCAGGTTCCTTTCACAAGCCCTTCCTCCTTTTTCTCCCTCAATCATTTGGCAGAATAATATACATCTTTCCCGTCTCCGGATCCTCAAAGGCGATTCCCTTGCTTTCCAATCCCTCTGACAGGGTTCCATCCTGAATCGCCTGCTCCAGATCCCCGATTTCCCGCATTTCATCCCGGTCAACCACATCCGTCACATGGTTGAGATCAACCCTCCAAAACAGAATAATGGCAACCATCAGTCCGCAGGCAAAGACCAGCATCACATCGGACAGGTTTGCGATGTTCTCCATGGGATTGACCTCACTGTCACTTAGCTTCCTCCGCCGTCGAAGCCGGCCGCTTCCAATCATTCCGGCGCCACCTCCTCCAAAATACACTCCATCACGCATTCCATCCCGCTTAGATATTCGTCATACCATCGCTTTCTCACATGGGAGATGACGCTGCAAACAGCGGCACTGATTACCCCCGCAATGGTGGTATCAAAGGCCACAGACAGGGACTGGGACAACAGCTCCGTATTCCCCATCCCAAGCGCGACAATACCGGGTCCCAGTGGAATAAGGGTTCCCAGCAGCCCAAACATGGGGCCAAGCTTTGCAGCGATGTCTGTGATGGCAATGGTTTTCTTATATTGCGCTTCCTCCTGGTCCAACAGGGTCTGGGCCAGCGCGTTCCGCTCCCCACGGCTCATCCCCCTGCTCTCTGCCAGCATAATCAGCGCGTTCCGCTGTGACTTCAAAAAAGCATGGCTGGAGATCAGCCCTAAAATTCCATCACTTCCGACCTCATGGATCTTCCGGAGCAGGTTTGGCACATCCCGACACCGTTTGCGCCGCTCCATCAAAGCCTCAACCAGTACATCTCCAATCTGCCAAACGGTGACAAGAATCAAACAAAGCAGAACAATCAGGCACGGGACCCGAATGGCCTGCCCTATCGTATGTAAAATACCGCTCAATGAAATCTCCATAGCTTCTTCCTTACCTAATTCTCTCCGCTTTTCCGCTCTCAGTCTTCGGAGGATTATTTTTCATTTTGGAAAACAGGGGTGCCCTTCCAGGGACCAGGCGCTTCCCGAAAACGCTCCCTTTCATTCAGGCCCCTTCCCGCAAGAGAGTCTTGCCGGAAGGGGCCTGAATACTTCCCGCTTCGTTAGTTGACGATGTTAAAATCGCCGTAGTTATTGGTAAAGAGCCACACGAAGTCCTCGCCGCCCATCAAATCAAATTGGGCCGCTCCATAGTTTGCCATTTCATACTCCCCCTGCCCGTTTTTATTCAGGTACAGCCAACCGGACATTCCTTCCGTATCTCTCTCCCCCAGCCAGTGGCTTCCGTCTCCGATTTTGGAGATATAGGTGTAGTGCCCTGTTCCGTCTTCGCCGGTACCCTGCATTTCCAGGCCCAGCTCCCGGCAAAGGGCATAAAAGGCATCCATAGCCGTGGAGCCGGTGGGAAGATCGCTGATGAGAATGGCTCCCATCTCCCCACTCTCATTCATACCGCACCTTTCCTTGATAAAGGAAAGCGCACGGGCGGGAGAGTCCTTCATCTCATGCTCGGATGCCCAGTTCACCGCATTTTGGACATTGATTCTCATAACAATCGGATTCAGCGTCTTTCCAACAATACCGGCTCCCAGCTGATAGGTGCGGAAAAGGGTGTTTCCGTCATACAGCTCTAAAGTTTTGGCACCCCCGGTAAAATCCAGGGTCATCTCATTTGGAACGGATGCTCCGTCCACCTTTAAAGTATAGCTGGTTTGAGCCGACACCTGAACGGTTTCCAACGCGGTTGATTCCGACCCCTCGGGCAGGGCAATGTAGTAGGAGTAAGTGGTGACATCAGGATAGGTTTGCTGTGTCTGTTCGTGATATCCCCCCTCCACCGTAACCGCCTTATATAGGACCTCCCCGCTTTTGGATTCCAGTTTCAACACCGATTCATCCTGTTGATTTTCGGTAAAGGTTGCGGCAAAGGCCATGGTCTGCATACTCATGAGCATTGCAAGCGCCGTTCCGATTCCCAAAAGTTGTTTTCCCTGCTTTTTCATTTCTAACCCCTTTCTCCGGAAGGCTGTCCGGACCGTCAGCGTTACCTCCGATTCTTCCGGGGCCGGGGTCTGCCCCGTTCCCTGTCCCCCCGCATTCCCCCCTCCGGGATGTTCGACGGTCCCTTGTATGGCGGCCGAGGCACTCTTTTCCCCGTAAAAATAAAACGGCCGCACTGCCAAGAACTCCTTGACAGCGCGACCGTTTTTCACGCCCATAATCCCTAATCCACAATGCACGGTGGAGGATGATCTCTAAGCAGGTCTTCTGACTCACATTCTGTCTGCTCCGATCTGCCTTATCACATCCAAAGGATGCAATGGCTGACTTTCGTCATGGTTCGGAAGAATGTATACAGCGGCGGCCCCGTTCCGGATTTACACCGGATTCCCTTTTCATTCTGCGTCGTACTTACTGCCTTTCGGGCAGCAGCCCCTCATCCGCAGAAACTTAGAGTGTTTCCAATATTCTCTTGTTTGCGTTCTGAAACAGAATCGGGATTCATGAATTTTACCAATCTGAATCTCTTTTCCTTTTTAATATACTACACTTTTCACAGAATGTCAATGTTGATCCCCCGTCCCTGCACACAGACCGGTGCGGCTTCAGAACCCCTTTCGTTTCCGTAAGGGCTGACCTCCTTTTTTGAACCGGGAGACATTGAACTCTGAACGGGACGAAAAATGGCCGCCCTGAACACACAAGGCGGCCATTGTCATTTATTTGAACCCATTAACGGCTCTTGTTTCATCCCGAAAAGGATCCGTTTTTCCGGCGGCGTCCCAAAGCGTCCGCGGCAATGATGGCGGCATAGACCTTGTCCGCGGTGACCTCCATGGGCATATTGTGGATGGTCTCCCCCGGCGCGGAGGCGGCCTCCGCAATGGCGCGGAGGGTTTCCGAAGAGGGATGTTCCAAATTCAGCTCTTCCAGGGTGGTGGGCAGGCCCACGCTGACGCAGAAATCCAGCACCTCATTCAGCAGCTCTGTGGGAGCGTTTTGAAGCACAAGCTGGACCAGGGTGCCAAAGGCCACCTTCTCACCGTGATACATACTATGGGTCTCCGGTGCCACGGTAAAGCCGTTGTGGACGGCATGGGCCCCCGCCAGACCGCCGGACTCAAAGCCGATGCCGGACAGATAAGTATTGGCCTCGATAATGTTTTCCACCGCAGGGGTGCAAACATGCTGTTCCACCGCAAGGCGGGCCTTCAGGCCGTCCGCCAGCAGGGTCTCATAGCAGGCACGGGCCAAAACCAGAGCGGCATTGGTCACACGGCCTCCGGCACAGGTGGTGGAATCGGAATCTGCCGTGGCCTGGGCCTCAAAATAGGTGGCCAGCGCGTCTCCCATCCCGGAGACCAGCAGACGGGCAGGCGCCTTACTCACCACATCGGTATCCACCAAAACCACATTGGGATTGGAGGGCAGCCAGAGGTATTCCTCAAATACCCCCTCATCCGTATACAGCACGGACAGGGCGGAACAGGGGGCATCGGTGCCGGCGATGGTGGGGACGATGACCACCGGGGTTCCGGTGTAATAGGCCACCGCCTTGGCGGTATCATGAATCTTTCCTCCCCCGATGCCTACACACACATCACAGTCCAGTTCCTTCACACGGGCCACCAGACGATTGATCTCGTTTCTGGAGCATTCCCCATGGAAGTATTCAAAAAAGACCTGCCCCTCGGCCTGGGCAAAGCTCTCCTCCACCACGGCCCCCACCCGTCCATAGCCTGATTCGGTGATGAGGACAAAGGCCTTTCGGCCCAGAGGCTTGCTGTAGGTCCCAAGGTGATTGAGTTCTCCTGCACCTTGAATATATCGTCCGGGAGCGATGATAATATTTGCCATAATCAAATTTCCTCCTTATATGCCGATGGACTCTCCTGCGTCTTTGGTGTCCCAAGCGTTCCCGGCCTGTCCTCCTGCGGCGGTGCGAGACGCAGTCCTCCATACCCGGCGACCGTCCACACCCTCCCTTTCGGAAGATCGGGTTGTTGCAAACATACCACATTTTATACAAAAACGCAAGAATTTTTTTCAGAAGTTTGTCTGTTTATGACGGATGCCGCAAAACAGGGGACCGGCTGTCAAATCCAGAATGCCGTATACGGGTCCATATGCGGGGAAACGCCCGAAATCCCGGAAGTCTCCCCACCCGTTTCCCAATCCGTCGCACGAAGGCCGGCCAGTTTCCCATGGCCTCTCCCCTCTTTTTCCGCCGCGGCCTTTCCGTTTCTATGGGATGGAGGAATGGCTGACACTGCGAATCTTCCCGTTGGCGGCAAGGAACTGATGCCATTCATGGACGCTGATCTCACAGGGGGTTTTCAGAACAAGATCATAGGTGATGTAGTGGTCCTCCTCATAGGTGATGACGCTTTTCATCACCTGTGCCCTGTGCTCCAGAAGATAGTCCTCCAGATTTTTTTCCAGCGCATCATCGGCTTGAAGGGTAAACTGCAGATGGGTGGTGGTCATGGAATCGTTCCCAATCACAAACTTGTGCATGAGTATTTGGAGCAGGGCGATCACGATGGTGGAGAAAATCCCGATCACATAAAGGCCGGCGCCCATGGCAAGACCGATCCCCGCCGTGGCCCAGATTCCGGCCGCGGTGGTGAGTCCCTTGATGGTGCTGCCGTTTTTGAAAATGACACCGGCGCCCAGAAAGCTGACGCCGCTGACCACCTGGGCGGCGATCCGGGCGGCATCCGCCCCCCGTGTCCCGTACAATAAGGTCCCATCCGCCGCGGAGAGATCCGCAAACCCATATTTGGAGATAATCATCATCAGCGCGGCGGCGCAGCAGACGATAATGTGGGTGCGGATCCCCGCCTCCTTCAGCCGCCTGCTCCGTTCCACCCCTATGCAGGCCCCGCACACGCAGGCCAGCACAATCCGGAAGAAAAAATCCACATTTTGCAGCAGAGAAAATCGATAGAACATGGTTTCTGCCAGTGTCATGGCGCCCTCCCTCTAAACGGTGATTCCTAATACATAAGACTGTGGGGTCTGTTCGGGAAGATCCGGACCGTTTTCTCAATACAGCACAAGCAGCTGATGTTCCCACAAATTCTCTGCTTCGTGGTGCGGAAGGCCTTGGCGAATACCGCTGCGACAAAACGAGTTTCCTGCGCCCCATTCCGCTGTATGTACTTTCTTAAAGCTCTTCGTATCTCTTGATTGGTACAGCTCATTGCCGGTCCTCCTCCTTCTGATAGGTATATTCAGCCCTTCTTCCATATTTTCCCATTCCTGCGAAACGAATCCCAAGCTCCGGGTGGCTTTCGATGTATTGGAAAAAATTTTTCCCGAAGACCCCCGCAGGTCCCCGCTCCAGGGTCCAGTCCTCGCCGTAGACATCAGGCAGGGTAAAGGTTTGATTGCGTAACCGTTTCCCCTGTTTCTGAATCCTCCCCGCCGCCTCCTCCACTGTGAACGGGTTTTCGATCTGAAATAGCTTACGGCGGATATAGTCCTGGATGTTCAGATGGGCTTCGTCCGCATCTTTTTTCAGCTTCTCATAATACGCTTCACTTAGGGCAAATCGTACCGTCGGCATGGTCCTCCTCCTCTCGTGATTCATGCGGCGCTCTGCATGATAAATTCATTTTAGCATACGCTGCTCTGCTTGTCAACCTCGGAAAAACCCCCGGATCTGTCCCTTACGGCAGACCGGGGGGCCGGGAATCAGGTTGGGAGGATACCTCTCATCTTTCAGAGGCGGCGCTGACTCAAAGAAAGAACTCACTCAGCTCCAGACGGTAGCTTCCAAAATCCATCAAGTCATTGCGCAGAGCCTTGAGAAGGGCCTCACGATCCTTCTCCCGAATGGCCGCAATGATGGCGGAGTGGTTGCGGGTATCCAAAGGTTCCGAGATAAAGTCCCATTTTCCCCACTTAAATTGGGCGTAGGCCCGCTTCAGCTTTTTCATGATGGACTGCAGCTCCTCAAAGGCGTATTCATTTTTGCAAAAGGAGAGGATCTGCAAGTGAAAGGCCACATTGGCATCCCAGTGTTCCCAGAGTCCCAGGGAGGGGAGCAGACATTTTTGATCCAGCTCCTCCAGCTTGGCGATCTGCTCCCGGTTGAACTGCTCGAAATGATGGAGCCACAGTCCCCCCTCCATCAGATAGCGGAATTCCAGCATTTCCCGGACATCCTCAATGCTCAGCTTGGTGACTTCGTAGCCGTATCGGGGGATGCTCCGAAGCACATTTTCACTGCACAGGGTAATCAGGGCCTCCCGCACAGGGGATTTGCTGCAATTGTATTTTTCCGTCAGCTCCTTTTCGTTCAGGATCTGATGGGGCTTATATTCAAAGTTAAAAATCCCTTCCAGGATGGAATTATAGATGGTTTCTTTCAGACTCTTTTGCTCTTTCATACCTCAAACTCCAAGTGCAATTTTCTAAATTATATGCTAATTGAACAAAAAAGTAAAGATAATATTTCAATATTTGTAGAAAAAATGCGTTTCTATTGCAAAGGAGTCGAAAGTATGTTATAAAAGGAACAACGAGCTAATCATATCAATAATCATATTAATAAGATAAATATGAAGGGAATCGAGGGGGAGACGGATGACACAACTTCTTCAGGAGCAATGTCTCAATGTTCTGCGGCACGAGTTAATCCCCGCTCTGGGATGCACGGAGCCCATTGCCATTGCCCTGGCGGCCGCGAAGGCGAGAAAGGTGCTGGGCACCTTTCCTCAGCACCTTCAGATCTGCTGCAGCGGAAACATTATAAAAAATGTAAAGGGCGTGACCGTTCCGAACTCAGGCGGTCTGAAGGGAATCGGGGCGGCGGCTGTCCTGGGCTGTGTGGGCGGTGATCCCGATTTGGAGCTGGAGACCCTGACCGCCGTGAGGGATTCGGACATTCAGGAGGCGGTCCGCCTTCTGAAGACCGATTTCTTCTGTTGCAAACGGAAAGAAAATGTGGATAATTTATATATTGAAGCAGTGGCGTCCGCCAACGGGCATACCGCCGCAGTGGTCATTGCCAGAAAACACACCAATTTTGTCAAAATCCAGTTCGATGACCGGATGCTGCTGGAGACGGACCCTGAACAGGGCGGAGAGCAGGAGATCGACAGGTCCTTCCTCTCCATGCAGCGCATTTATGACTTTGCCGCCCAAGTGGATGTCACTCTGCTGGAGGATACGGTAGGCAGACAGATCACCCTGAATTCCGCCATCTCCGCGGAGGGACTGAAACACGACTATGGGGCAAGGGTGGGGAAGACATTGATGGAGGCGTGCGGGGACTGTCTCTGCGCCAGGGTGAAGGCCGCCGCCGCTGCCGGTTCGGACGCGCGGATGGGCGGCTGTTCCCTGCCGGTGGTGATTAATTCCGGCTCCGGCAATCAGGGTCTCACCATCTCCATGTCTGTGTATGAGTATTCCAAATCACTCCACTGCACCAGGGAACAGCTGTATCGGGGGCTGGCGCTGGCCAATCTCACCGCCATCCACATCAAGCGGTACATTGGCAGTCTGTCCGCCTTCTGCGGTGCGGTTTCGGCCGCCGCCGCCGCCGGAGCGGGGATCACCTATCTGTCCGGGGGAGATTTGGACGCCGTCTCCAGAACCGTGGTGAATGCCCTGGCGGATGCAGGGGGGATTGTATGCGACGGAGCCAAAGCCTCCTGCGCCGCAAAAATCGCCACCGCCTTAGACTGCGCGATTATGGCCCACCGCATGAGTATGCGTGGGATTGCGTTTCCCAGCGATGAGGGGATTTTGCAGCCCGATGTGGAGCAGACCCTGAGAAGCTTCGGCCATGTGGCAAAAACCGGCATGAAGTCCACCGATGCGGAGATCCTGCGAATCATGACCGGAGAGACTCGGGTGTAACTCCTCCCAGGGCGGAGGGGTGATGCTCCTGTGTGTAAATCGGAAGAGAACGGAAGGGGGGCTATGGAGAGAGGACGGATGAGGATCCGATTTCAAATAAGGTAGAAAAGGAGAATGGTTATGTCAATGTTCCTGGGCTTGTTTATTGTATTTGGTTTTTTTGCCGTAGGTGATTACCTGGGCATCAAAACGAAGGCAAAGCTGTCTTCCGTGTTTGTGGCGCTTCTTTTGTTCCTGGTATGTTTTGTGGGGGGGATTCTGCCTCCCGATATCATTGAGACCTCCGGACTCACCAAATTATCCAAGATGTCCACCATGTTCCTGGTGTTCAATATGGGAACCTCTGTGAATCTGTCCCAGATGCGCAAGGAGTGGAAGGTCGTGGTCTTCTCCATTGTCGCCATGGCAGTCGCCGTGGGCGCTGTGGCCCTCACCATTCCTCTCATCGGCAAGCAGGCCGCCATTGTCAGCATCCCCATTGTCAACGGCGGGATCGTTGCCACCCAGATTATGACCGAGGCCGCTCTGGAAAAGGGCTTTACCCTGGCTGCCGCCCTTGGAACCCTGGTATTCGCCGTCCAGAAGTTTGTGGGCACCATCCCCGCATCCCGCTGCGGTCTGTCCGAGGCCAAAAAGCTGGCGGAGAAATACAGAGAGAGCCTGAAAAACGGAATCGATCTCAATGATGTCAAGGCAGCTGATGAGGGGGGCGGTCCATCCGCAAAGCCCCCGTTCTATAAGACCCACGACAAATACTACACGGTGTACATCACCCTGGGGATCGCCGCCGGAGCCTGCTGGGCCGCCTCCCTGATCCAGGAGCTCACCGGAATTTCCGGCTCCATCTGGTGTCTGCTTTTGGGGATGCTGCTCAATCAGATCGGCCTGGTCCCCCCTAAGATGCTGGACAAAGGAAAGTCCGCCGGTCTCTTTATGATTGCCACCTTCAGCAACCTGATCCCCTCTCTGGCCCAGATCAACATGGGAGATCTGGTCAGCCTGGCCTTCCAGATCATCGTGGTTTTCGCCGCCGTGCTGATCGGCTGTTTTGCACTTCTCTACTTCCTGCCCATCTGGAAGTTTGTAGGCTCCAAAAATATGGCTATGGGCATCGCCATGAGCCAGCTGCTGGGCTTCCCCGCCACCTTCCTGATCGTCAACGAGGTCGCCACCGCTGTGGCGGAGACCGAGGCGGAAAAGGACTATGTCATCAACCAGCTGACCCCCGCCTTTGTCATTTCAGGCTTTGTTTCCGTCACCACCATCTCCATCCTGGTTGCGGGAATTTTCGCAACCTTCCTGTAAGAGCGGAAGGGCTTGTTTTTTCAAACTGAATCATTGGAGGCGTAATCAATGAATTTCAATTTTGATCCCCTGAGATATACATATCCCTCCCAGAGACATGTGGTCTACGGCAAGAAGGGCATGGTCTGCACAGGGCAGCCCCTGGCGGCCCAAGCGGGTCTGGACATCCTGAAGCACGGCGGAAACGCCATTGATGCCGCCATTGCCGCCGCCGCCACCCTGACGGTGGTGGAGCCCACCGGAAACGGCCTGGGCAGCGATGCCTTTGCGCTGGTCTGGGTCAAGGAGAAGCTCTACGGCTTAAATGGCAGCGGACCCTCTCCCATGGGAATTGATGTGGAGGAGATCCGAAGCAAGTATGGAGATACCATGCCCAAGCTGGGCTGGACCCCGGTCAATGTACCCGGCGCGCCCTCTGCCTGGGTGGAGCTGCACAAAAGATTTGGCAGACTTCCCTTCGCGGAGATCCTGGCTCCCGCCATCGCATACGCCAAAGAGGGCTATCCCCTGTCCCCCACCATGGCAAGACTGTGGAGCAACGCCTTCCAGTCCTATTCCAAAAACGAAAAAAAGCCCTGCTTCCAGCCCTGGTTCGATACCTTTGCCCCCGCGGGCCGGGCCCCCAGGGCAGGTGAGCTGGTAACGCTGCCCCATCACGCAAAGACCCTTCAGGCCATTGCCGATACCATGGGAGCTGCCTTCTACCATGGGGAGATCGCCGATCAAATCGATGCCTTCGCCCGAGAGACCGGCGGTTATCTGCGAAAGGAAGACCTGCAGGCCTATCGGGCGGAGTGGGTGGAGCCTATCAGCACGACCTATCGGGGCTATACCGTTTCTGAAATTCCTCCCAACGGACACGGCATTGTGGCCCTGATGGCCCTGAACATTCTGGAGGGCTATGACTTTCCCGCCCGGGATACGGCGGAGAGTATGCACAGACAGATCGAGGCCATGAAGCTGGCCTTTGTGGACGGACAGCGCTATGTCACAGACCCCCGTTTCATGAGCGTCACACCGGAGCAGATGCTTTCCAAGCAGTATGCCGCCCGGCGGAGAGCCCTGATCCATGATCGGGCCATTCTGCCTGAGGCCGGCGATCCCTCCTGCGGCGGTACGGTCTATCTGTGTACCGCGGACGAAGAGGGCAGCATGGTCTCTTTCATTCAGTCCAACTATATGGGCTTCGGTTCCGCTGTGGTGGTCCCCGGAACCGGCATCAGCCTGAACAACCGGGGCAACAACTACTCCCTGGACCCAGAGCGTGAGAACTGCCTGGCCCCCGGCAAAAAATCCTATCACACCATCATTCCCGGCTTCCTCTCCAAGGATGGGAAGGCCATTGGTCCCTTCGGCGTCATGGGCGGCTTTATGCAGCCCCAGGGCCATGTCCAGGTAGTGATGAACACGGTGGACTTTCACATGAATCCCCAGGAGGCCCTGGACGCCCCCCGCTGGCAGTGGACAGGCGGGAGGACCGTGGAGGTAGAGCGGGGGTTCCCCTACGCCCTGACAGAAGAGCTGCTCCGCATGGGCCATGAGATCAAAGTGGTTCCGGAGAATATCCTGATGGGTCGAGGCGAGATCATCTGGAGAAATGAAGAGGGCATCCTGGCGGGCGCCACGGAACCCCGCACCGATGGAATGGTGGCCGTCTGGTAAAAAAATAACCATAATAAGCCAAAGCACGCCTCGGCATCCATGTCGGCCGGGGCGTGCTTTGGCAGTCTGAATCAGGAGTGAACCGATGGAAAATAAGAAAAAACCGATTCTGGAGGAGACCCTGCTCTTTATGGGTGCCATGACCCTTTTAGGAGGCTTCATCAATGCCTACAGCTTTTTCGAGCGGGGGCAGGCCTTCGTATCCATGCACACGGGAAATATGGCAAAAATGGGGCTCTCCCTGTATCTGCGGGACAAATCCATGTTCCTGGCCGCCCTTCTGCCCATCTGCGGCTCTGTGCTGGGCGCAGCAGCATACCAGATCATCCGATACCGGATGAGAGAGAAACCGCCTCTTCTGCTGAAAAAGGGGTCCATTCTTGTTGAGCTGGTGATGCTGACCGCTGTTTCTTTCGCACCCAAGACGATCTCTGACAATCTGGTGAACTGGGCCCTCTCCGTTGCCACGGGATTCCAGCTGAGTACCTTTCGGACTTATGCAGGGGCTGCCCACAACACCACGATCTGTACCGGAAACCTGAGAACCCTGGGGCAAAAGATCGGAGATCTGATCTGTCTGAGAAATCGGGAAAGCGCAAAAAAGGCCGGGCAGTATTTCTGCCTTCTCTTCAGTTTTCCCCTTGGGGCGTTCTTAGGGGGCTTTGCCTGTCAGCTTCTCCATGCCCACGCCCTGATCCTGGGTGCCTTTCTTCTGGCGCTTCAATATATCCGGCTGATCCGGGATGCCCGGAGCAGGGCGGAGATCTGACCCCCTCTGTTTGGCCGCCCCCATCTGTCCGGGGCAGGTGCGGATTCCGCAGAGTCCATATGCCATCTGATATGACGGCGCTTCAAGCAATCCCAGCGGAAGCGGCTAAGACTGCTTAAAATCCCCCTCTGCCCCCAAAATGGAATGGCAATCCTCAATGGCGGTTTGAAGGCGCTGAACTGTCCGTTCGCTGAGCTTCTCCGGATTTCCCGCCCGATAGTCGGCCAGAGCCTGATAGCAGTCCAGCAGGAGGAATCGCTCCTCTGCCCCCTCCCCCCGATTGAGCATCAGGAAGGGGACATAGCTGACATCGGTGACAGCTGTCTCCCCGGTAACCGGATCCTTGGTCAGCTCCAGCTGATAGATCACCGTGGTATCTGTATAGCGGTCCTTCTGGGCAGAAATAAAGTTCCCCATCGAGTAGCAGGTAAAGTCCCCGTTTTCCCAGACATAGGGCTGAAGCACATGGGGATGGCCGCCCAGCACCAGGTCCACCCCCTGCTCCTTCAGCCAGTCGTTGACCTGGTTTTGATAGCTGTTCTCCCTGGTCTGATATTCCACCCCCCAGTGCATGATGACGGCGATCAGATCCGGGTCCATGGCCCTGGCGGCAGCCAGGTCAGCCTCCATCAGGCCATAGTCCGGGGTGGACATGGTGGTCATATAATCGGAGTTAAAGCGGTTGAGACAGAATTCCTTCCCCTCCTTCACCGGAATGCCGTTTGTGCCATAGGTATAAGAGAGAAAGGCCACCTGAATCCCCCCCACATCCGCCAGGACCACCCCATGCCGGGCATCCCGCTCCTCCCGGGTTCGGTAGGTCCCCACATGGGCGAGACCCACCTCATCCAGCACATCCAGCGTACGGGAAAGCCCATCAAACCGCTTGTCCAGGGAGTGATTATTGGCTGTGGAGACCAGATCCAGCCCCGCATCCTTCAGGGCCTCCGCCAGAGCGTCCGGGGTGTTGAAGGCGGGGTATCCGGAGTAACTCGGCCCCCCTGACAGGGTGGTCTCCAAATTGGCCACCGCATAGTCGGCCTGGGTAAAATAGGGTTTTGCGTAGCGAATCATGGGCCGATAATCATACACATCGGCGGTACTGTCGTAGGCATCATTGGTCTGCGGCATATGGCTCATCAC
>JAHHSE010000089.1 GCA_020025395.1 Oscillospiraceae bacterium | reverse complement strand
CCGGGGGAGACCTGGGATTGGGTGGGATTACCCTCGAAGGTCAAAATCAGTTTTTTACCGGTGGTATAGCTGGCGGAGTTTGCAATGACACCGTCATTAAAGAGGGAGAGCAAATCGCCGATTTTTACCTTCTCAAATGTGATTTGCAGGGTGCTGGAGGGACCGTTGGTGTTCTGATTTCCTCTGTAGGTAAAGGTGGAGGTGACATGATTGTGGAAATAGACACTGTTGCTGTCTGCGGGGTCCGGCTTTGAGGTGTCTGTGGAGACAAGTACGGGCTTGCCGATTCGGTTGGTATCCGTATTGCTGACAAAATAGACCGGCTTATCGAAGTTGATAATCACCTGCCCGTCATACAGATATGCCTCAGGCTTTGAGAGGTCCGGATTAAAGATCGGTTTCTGCCTCTCGTCGTTGGTGTAGTATTTTGTAAGGGTAGTGTGGACCTTGGTGAACTCAGGGGGATTCTGGTCGGGCCGCTGGACATTTTTAATGCCGCGGAAGGAGTCCACAGTGCCCTGGGTGTTGTGGGCCACGGCCAGACAATAGTAGTAGGTGTCGTAGGTCATCTTCTCGGTGAAGTCCTTTTCCTGGGCAATGTCCTGCTTCATGCCATCAATGGTGCCCTGATCGGCGGGACGGGAACCGCCTGTGACGCTGTTGCCCCGGATGTATTCCGCCACCGTCTCCCGAATCTTGCTGGAATCGGCGGGATTGTCGGCGATCAGAGGCTTGGCGTACTGGTCAAAGATGGTGTACTGACTGCCGGGGGCACTGGTCAGAAGGGCATCCAGCACAGAGAAGGTAGCCGGCTTTCCGTCCTGGGCCATATCTTCCTCTGTAATAATGGAGTCGGAATTCTGATTGAATTCCGCTGTGGCATGGCCCTTAAACTCCGCGGCCAGGAAGCTGGGGACCTGATTGGTTCCGCCGTAGGCCACCAGGGCATAGGCCAGATTGGCGTTGGTGCTGGTGGTAAAGGAGACCTTGGGACTGTTATTCACCAGGGTGATGGCAGGCTTGGTCACATTCTTTGTGGTAAACTGGAAGACATAGACCCGGGACAGATTTTGGGAATTTCCCTTGAGGACAAAGAAGGCGTAATAGACGGTGAGAGGCTCCAACCCGTCCACCCGGACTTCAGCGGTGCCCTTTTGAAGCACCTGCTTTCCGGTCTTGATCCGCTCACTGGAAAATTGGGGGTTGTAGATGTCCAGACTGATGGGGGCGGAGAGGACAGGGCACTTACCGCCGCCGCCCTCCAGGGGATTGTTCGGGTCCGGCATACCCGCCACAGGGGGGTTATCCAGCGTAGGCTCGATGGGATTGCCCGTCTCATCCAAAGTGGGCAGGGAGGGCTGGTACTTGTTGTCACTGCCCTGCATGGGGGCGAGGGCGTAGTAGACGGTGCCGGGACGGTCCAGCTGGAGGTTCAGGGTGACGAAGGCATCGCCGGGATCAAAGGTGGGGTAGGAGGAGGTGAACCTGGGAACCTGGGTGTCGGTAAACTGCTTAAAAATCTCAAATTCGGTGGGATCTCCAATGGCCTTGACGCCGCCCTTGGCGAGGCCCCAGCCCAGATACTGATCCCAGGTCTCCTGGTTGATGAGGTTGGAGAGGTTGGTGATGTTGGCCTCCGGGCCGGCGGGGATCTTCACCCCGATGGTGACCCGTTCGCTCCAGGTATCCGGCTGGGTCAGAGTGCCCACCTGGGTGAGAGAGATGGCGTATTCGTAGGTCCAATCCTCATTCATGGAGTTGAGCCTGGGAACGGTGCGCCCTATGGTCCGGTGGACACTGGCACCCACCGCCTTTTTGTCCGTCATATCCGGGTTCAGCTTCATCTCACCCAGAAGGACCCAGCCGTCATTGAGCTTCTGGGCCGCGGAGCCCAGCATGGGATCGTTGTCCGTCTGGGTGACTCCGGTCTTGTCATAGACACGGGCGTAGACCTTAAAGCGGACAATGCTGCTGGACCAGAGGAAGACATCATAGAAGATGGAGTTATCCACACTGCCGGTGGACATGGGGTGGATTTGGAAACTCATATCCACCCGGACGGGGGCGCCGTTCTCCTGAGGCAGGGTATTGATCCCCTTGTTCACCAAATTGAGCTTGGCAAAGACGGTGGTGAACTCCGGCAGCTTCTGGGGATTGGGCTTAATGAGATTCTTGTTGTTGGAGGTATCGGCAATGTTGGAGACCTCAAAATAGTAGGTTCCGCCGCTGTTTAGGTGGATGTTGGTTCCGTTCTGGAAGAGGAAGACGGTCCGTCCCTCCTCCATGGTGACCTTCACATCCTCATAGCTGATCCAGTTGCCTCCAACGGTATCATTGGTTTTGAGAGGCACCTTGACATGGGGGAAGGTGCTGGCGTCCCAGAGCTGGATGTCCTGCTGGATCAGCTCACCCAGACGCCGCCTGGCGGCATCCCGGTCGGACTGGGGCTTGGAGGGGTCCTGTGACTGGAGATACAGCTCATAGAAGATCTCCCCCCCCTCGTCCTGAATGCTTTCACTGAAGATCAGGCGGATATCGGTGTCGGGGAGAGGCTCCTTGCCCTCGGCATCACCGGTTTTGGTAAAGACCTGCTTGACGGTGGGAGGCTCGGTATCCAGTGTATGGATGGTGACCATCTTGACGGTATCCGAGTAGTTTCCCGCGCTGTCCTGGGCCAGGTAATAGAGGTCATAAGCGGTTTGGGAGGTCAGGCCGGTAATGTTGATGGCGGCATCCTTCCCCCCCTTGGCAGTCACCTTTCCGGCCTTAAGGGCGTTCATGCCCGCGGAGACCTGGAGCTTGGCGGTGTCGCTGTCCAGGGTGGGCTTGGTGGTTTGTCCGGCCAGGGGCTTGGGGTACTCCTCCCCTTGCCTGACAATGACCCAGAAAATGGTGCCGTCCTCGTTGATGGAGGACACAAGTCCCACGGAGGTGGGCTTAACGGAGTTGACCGTAGGCTCGGTGAGGAAGACGGGGGGAGTGCCGTCTATCGTCTTAAAGGAGACCTTCTTCACCCCGGAATCCTTGCCCCCGTCCGCATCGATCAGGCAGAGATAGAGATCGTACTCGGCAAGCTCCTTCAGGGTCTGGCTGTTGACGGTGAAAACGGTGGAGATATTCTTGATCACATCCATGTTGCCGTAGCCCAGGTTTCCGCTGATGGAACCGGCCTTAAAGTCGGAAACCACCGGAGCGGTGCTCCCCTTGGGCAGGACCGCCCAGAACAGCTGGCAGCTCTTGCTGGGCATAACGGCGACCTGAGCGGAGTTGTTGGTGATCTTGGACATATAGGGGTAGCCGTTGGCGAACTTGGGTACGCTGTCGTCGGGGGTCGTAAAGGCCGCCACTTTGACAGGGCTCTGCTCTCCGCGGGCATCCACCAGAACGGCAGAGATATAGTAGGAGCCGTCCGAAACCAGGCCGGTGACCTTGGTGAAGTGCTCCTTCTTGGAGCCTGTGATCTGGAGGGAGCCGTTTTTCAGGATTTTGGAGGTATAGGCGGGAGGAGTAATCAGATCCTGCGCGCTCACAGAGCCATCCGCCAGGGTGGTGACGGCCCAGTAAAGGGTTCCCTTCTTATTGGTGCTGAAGACCGCTTCGGCTCCGGTGGGGGCGACCTTGCGGGCCACGGGGTAGCCGGCCAGGATTTTGGGGTCCATGGAGGATTCGGCCGCGGTCCCGCTGTCCATAAGCTCTCCGCCCACATTGGCCTCAATGCCGGGACGGACGGTGATGTTGTCCGGGAGCATGGTGACGGTGGAGTTGGGGGAGTTGACATGGAGACGATCCACATCCCCCTGTCCGGAGACCGAGGTGCCCACATCCAGATTCAGCTCCTGAACATTGGCGCCCCCGCTGATGGTGAGGGAGGAGCCGGTGGCCTTTTCGTCGACGGTGACCTTACCGGCAGTCCCCTGGGCAATGGCCAGGCTGGAGCCGGGGGTTACATTGACGACTTCCTTAATATTTCCGGCCAGATGGAGCTTGGTGCCCGTCTCCCCCTCCAGATTGATGAGGGACAGGCCCATACCGTTTCGAGTGAGATCCTCAATGTAGGAGGGTGTGCGGACATTGGTGGTTTTAACGGTGGTATCACCCTCCGAGCGAATGGTGACAAACTGATTGTTCAGGCTGTCCACCAAAATCTCATCGGCGTTCACGTTTCTCAGGATGATACTGCTGTCACCCTTATTACTCTCTCCGGCGCCGCTGGTGATGATCTTGCCCAGCACGGTGACATTTTCAAGAAGAATATCCCCAAGGCCCAGACCGCCGGTGATGTACAGATCACCGCCGATGACGGTGTTCCGAAGGGTGACCCCGGAGGTGGAGATGGTCACATTGCCGTACACATCGCCCAGGCTGTGCTCACCCGGAGTCTGGACCGGGGTGCCGATGGCCCGCACCAGCATGGAGGCAACCTCCCCTCTGGTGACCGGGTTCTGAGGTCCGAAAGAGCCGTCGGGATAGCCCTCGATAATTCCAATCCCGGCAGCGGCCTGGACCAGACTCCGGCTCCAGTCGTTGAGGGCACGGCTGTCGGTAAATTCCGTAACCTCGCCCACACGGCCCTGAAGCATCAGGTTTCGGGCCAGCAGAACGGTGGCCTCCTCTCTGGACAGGCTGCGCCCGGGGGCGGCGGTGGTGTCGGAGGTGCCGCTGAAATAGCCCGTGTTGTGGGCAATGCAGATATCCTCGGTGTACCAGGTGTTTTCCGGCACATCCTCAAAGGGGTTTCCGGCCAGCTGGTCATAGCCGTAGGCCCGGTTCACCATGGTGACGAACTCGGCCCGGGTGATCTCCCTGTCCGGGTCCAGGTTGCCCTTGATATCTCCCCGCATGATCCCCCACTCCACCAGCTGATCCAGATAGGGCTGGGTCCAGTGGGCGGCCTTAGCGGCGGGAGCGGACAGGGGGGTACCCGGCATGAGGCCGGAGACCATGGCGGCGGTGAGCAGTCCGGCCGTCCACTTTCTGACGGATGTTTTCAGCTTCCATTTTTTTCTTTCCTTCATGTTTGAACCCTCCTGGTATCATTGCTCTGCAGACCGTGTGCTGACCTGAACGCTGAATACGGCCTCCCTCACCATCCGTTCCTCATCGTCGCACAGTTCCACGAATTTGGCGGCGTAGAGAGGAATTTCCCGGTGGGAAGGACGCTGGCGCAGGACCTCACACCGAAGGATGAGAGGCGCTGTGGTAATGGGGATAACAATTTCAACCCGCTCCCCGGGGTCCAGAACCGCTTCGCAGAAAAAGGAGATTCCCCCGCAGCTTAAATCGTGGGAGGACACGGGGCGCCGTCCCCTCCACGCTCCGGTCAGGGGGTAGATAAAGCTGCGAAAACGGACGGGCATCCGCAGATTCTCCCGAAATTCAATGCCCAGACACTTGATTTTTTCCAGTACAACCACATCGCCCCGATGGCGGACAATCCGCCCCAGTATGGTGGGGGCATCCTTTTCCAGGCCGATGAGCTGGAGCTCCTCATGGTCCATGACATCCCTGATCTTGTCATCCTCGATCCGCACCTGGAGATTGGGGGCGTCGGGGGGACTTTCCACATGACCTCTTGCCAGCACCGTGTTTTGGCTGTCCATCAGGATATACCACTCTCGTCGATTCATAGAATCAGGCATCCTCCTTTTCAGACGGTTCCGCCTTCGCCGCAGCCTCCTGCTGGGCCGGGTCGAAATGCAGAAAGTAGACATAGATTTCCACAATGGCTTTATAAAGCTCTTCCGGGATCTCCTGACCCAGCTGGAGCTGCGTCAGGATGGTGGCCAGAGAGTTGTCCTCATAGATGGGGACCCCGCTGTCCGAGGCGGTCTCCACGATTCGCTCCGCCATATACCCCATTCCGGAGGCAACCACGACGGGGGCCGAGCTGCCCGCCCCATATTGGAGGGCCACCGCCCGTTTCGGCGGATTTCTTTTGACCTCAGGCGTTGACATTGATGCTGTTCTTCCCTTCAAATATTTTGGGGAACACCTCGGTGAGGGTGAGGGGGCGTTCCATTTTACGGACCGAGACCCCGGTGGGAGTCAGCCCGTTGTTCGCCAGAATGGCGGAGAGACTCTGCTCGATCTGCCGGGAGAAGGGGGCCACCCGCTCCGGACAGGAGATGAAAAGCTCCACATTCCGGTCCCGTTCTGTGAGAATAATATCAAAAAGCCCCAGGG
>JAHHSE010000088.1 GCA_020025395.1 Oscillospiraceae bacterium | reverse complement strand
AGCGGTGACAGATTGGGAGGCACCGGTACCCAAAGATCATTTGCTTTGCAAAGTGGAAACGGTCATGGACGATGAGTGGTTGTATGAGAAGCTGTTTCCATATTACTGCCATGACAACGGGAGACCGGGTATAGACCCCTTTGTTCTGATGAAAATGGCTTTCGCATTTGTTTGGAATTGCATCGTTACGCCAGACATACCGGGAGATTTGGGTTTCCTGAAGAGAGAACCATCGAAATTTTCGAGCATCTTCTGAACAAAGCAGGGAAGAATCCCCATCCTGCCCATGTAAATTCAAATGCGGAGTCAATGAAAAGGGGCAAAAGGGAATGACCACTCCTATCTGGCAGGAAGATCCGGATATTGCGGAGGCCATCCGCAATACCAAAATAGGCAAGAAAATCTATGCCCGATGAAAAAACGATTGAGCGTGTTTTTGCGGACGCCAAGGAAAACACGCCATGCGTGATACGCATCACAGAGGTCCGGACGCTGTTACCAGTTGGGCAGGCTTCAATATGCTGCCATGAATCTGAAAAAGCCGGCAAATCGGAGTTGGGAGAACTCCGTTTTCCCCAGGATAGTTTCCCTTCTTTCCCCAAATGGGACCGGAACCCCTGTTTTCATTCGGTGAAAACAGGGGTTCTTTGACAGACTGCGGCTGCCGGAAGGATTCCTCCTTCCGGCAGCCGTTTTTGGGAAACATCTGAGGCTATGGGGTTTGAGAGGAACGGCGGAAGATGCAGACGCCGTCCTTGTAGGTTTCCAGAACCAGCAGCTCCCGCAGGGCGTTTTTAGGGACCTCCAGAGGATTTCGGTCCAGCAGGACAAAGTCGGCCCGTTTGCCGGGGGCGATGGTCCCCTTGCTGGACTCCTCAAAGTACTGGTAGGCAGCGGTGGAGGTGACAGCCTTCAGAGCGTCCAGAACGGATACGGCCTCCTGTTCCCCCAGAAGGACCCCCTCCCTGGTCCGGCGGTTCACGGCGGCCCAGACAGTCTCCAGCATATTGGGCTGGATCACGGGGGCATCCTGATGGAAGGTGATGGGGATATTCTGGGCCAGAGCGGATGCGGCAGGACTGATTTGGGAGGCCCGCTCAAAACCGAAGTTTCGGAGATGCACATCCCCCCAGTGGTAGACATGGGCCACAAAGAAGGATACCATGGCCCCCAGCCGTTTCACATCGGGCAGCTGGTCCACCCCAAGAAGCTGCCCGTGGATGATGACAGGGCGCAGGGAGGGGAGGTGGGGACAGATCTCCTCCGCCCGTTCCAGACAACGGAGGAACTGGGCGGCGGCGGCATCGCCATTGCAGTGACCGATCAGCTGGGTCTTCGCCCGCCCGGCCTGGAGCATGGCATCCAGAACCTGCTGATCGGAGAGGGTGCCGTAGGCGAAATAATCCGTCTCCCCGATGTAGGGGGTTCGCATCCAGGCGGTGCGCCCCTGAGGAGAGCCGTCCAGAAAGATCTTCATTCCGCCGATCTTCAGATGCTGCGCCCTGGACAGAGTCCCAAACTGGGCAGAGGCGCTTTCAAAGGCCTCCGGAGCGGGATAAGCCACCAGGTCCAACTTGAGAAGGCGCTGGCTGAGCAGCATCTGGTAGAGGGGGAACATCTCCTGGACCACCATGCCGTCCTGAATGGTGGTGATTCCATAGGAGGCATATTGCTCCTGTGCCTTCACAAAGGCATCCGCCAGCTGCTGGGGCGGGATGGCTGGTATTTTTTTCAGATAGGAAAAAAAACCGTTTTCCTCCAGATAGCCGGTGAGGGCCCCGTCTTCCACTTCGATCTTGCCTCCCGGAGGAGAGGGGGTGTCCGGAGTGATGCCAAGGCGCTCCATGGCCATGGAATTCATCAGGCCCATATGACCGGACTTGTGGCGGATGACCAGAGGATTCCGGGGGGCAAAGGCATCGATTTCCGCCAGGGTGGGATTCTTCTGTCCGGGCATCAGATTGTTGTCATAATCTCGGGCGCAGATCCAGCTTCCGGGGGCCGGATTCTCCTTGGAGAGAAAGGCGCGGATTCGAAGTTCCATCTCCTGAGGGGAGCGGGCGCCGTTTAAGGAAATCTGGAGCTGAGCAGAGGCCATTTGGGAAAAGTGACTGTGGGCGTCGATAAATCCCGGCATCAGGGTGGCGCCCCGAAGAGGGACGGTCTCACAATCGCCCGCCATGGACCGCAGGTCCTGCTCCGGGCCTGCCGCGAGGATCGTCCCATCCTCCACCAGGACAGCCTCCGCATAGAGAGGGTCCTCCATGGTTAGGATGGTACCGCCATAAAAGAGTGTTTTCATCCGGTTCCTCCTTTATTTTCCAGGCCCTCCTCTCCCGTTTGCGAGAAGGAAAAAGCCGATGGAACTATTATATGCCATTCCATCCGAAAATTCAACCGGACCGCCCCCATCTCCGTCTTGTCAGTTGGGAAGAAAGCGGATATAATAAATAGAAGTCTGTTTTGACCCGGTTTCATATGGGGTATCCTATCCCATATCCATAAAAATATCGGAAAAGAGTGTGCAGCCTGATGGAACACAATTTAAGCGCGTATTTAAAGCCCGGAAAAAAAGCCCATCTGGTGGGAATCGGCGGAGTCTCCATGTCCCCTCTGGCTGAGGTGCTAAGCGGAGCGGGAATGGAGGTAACCGGCACCGATGTCCAGGAGAGCCGGACGGTAGACCGACTCCGCTCTCTGGGGATCTCGGTGAATATCGGCCATCATCCGGAGCTGGTGAGGGAGACGGACTGTGTGATCCGCACCGCCGCCGTCCATGATGACGACCCGGAGATTGCCGCCGCGAGGGCCGCCCATATTCCCGTCTTCGAGCGGGCCCAGGCCTGGGGGGTCCTGATGCGTGGATATCACAATGCCCTCTGTGTCTCCGGGACCCATGGAAAGACCACCACCACCTCCATGTGTACCCATATTTTCATGGCCGCGCAGGCAGATCCAACGGTGATGATCGGAGGAACCCTCCCTCTGCTGGGGGCAGGACACCGGGTGGGAAAAGGAGACACCATTATTTTGGAATCCTGCGAATACCGCGATTCCTTCCTCTCCTTTTTTCCCACTGTTGCGGTGATTTTGAACATTGAGGCCGACCATTTGGACTATTTTAAGGACCTGAATCATGTGGAACGGTCTTTCCGGGCTTTTGCCGAACTGGTCCCGGACCGGGGGATGGTGGTGGCCAACGGAGAGGATTCCAACACCATGGAGGCCCTGTCCGGCCTGGATCGGCCTCTGCTCACCTTTGGGGAGAGGACAGGGGATGTGACCGCGGGGAATCTGGTCTGGAATCAGGGCCTGCCCGCCTTTGATGTGCTGGTGAAGGGGGAGAAATACGCCCGCCTGTCCCTCAAAGTCCCTGGGGAGCATAATGTGAAAAACGCTCTGGCCGCCGCTGCCGCCGCCTATGTGCTGGGACTTCCGGGCAAGTGGGTGGAGGAGGGACTGGGGTCCTTCCGGGGTGCGGGCCGCCGTCTGGAGCATAAGGGAGAATTCCGCGGGGCACAGGTCTATGACGATTACGCCCACCATCCCGGAGAGCTGCGGGCCTTGCTCACCGCCGTCCGAGAGCTGGGGTATGAGCGGGTCATCTGCGCCTTCCAGCCCCACACCTACAGCCGGACCAAGTCCCTCTTTCAGGACTTTGCCCAGGTGCTCACCCTTCCCGATGTGACCATTCTCACCGACATCTATGCCGCGCGGGAGACAGATGATCTGGGAGTCTCCGCCCGACAGCTGGCCCAGGCCGTTCCAGGGGCAGAATACTGCCCCGCCCTTCCCGATGTGACCGCCCGGCTGAAGGAGCTGGCCCGCCCCGGAGATCTGATTCTCACTGTGGGTGCCGGGGATATCTATACCGCCGGAGAGGCGCTTTTTCGGGAGGAATGACCGGGCAGAAACATCCCAAATAAAGTTCCCCCAAACAATCAGACCATATTTTGAAGTCAATATGGACCAGGCTGCCGAAAGGGCCTTCTGTCCGTGTTATGCGGACGGAAGGCCCTTTCCGTTTGCCTTGGGCAAAAAAAAGCACCCTCCAAGTCAGAAGTATCCTATACTGTCTGACATAGAGGGTGCAGTTCGGACCCTTTGAGATGGTTTCCTTTGTCAGGACTTCCAAAGACCGTGGAGGTTGCAGTACTCATAGGCGGCAACCACCTTCTCCCCCTCGGAGATCTGGAAGGTGGCGACGGGCTTGGCCCCGGCCTTCAGAGTCTTGCGCTGACGGCCCTGATCGGTCTCCAGAACAATCCACTCAATCAGGTGCTCCTCAGTCATGGGGTGCTCCACGGAGCCAACGGTGACGGTGACGGTCTGACCATTCACAGAGACAACGGGGACATGCTTCTCACCGGCCGCATCGGTGGTATTGGGCTCCATCTTGCTCATCTTTTCTCCGCAACATAGCACGGGAACTCCCACATTCTTCACAAAGGTGATGATGTTGCCGCAGTGTTTGCAAATATAAAAGTCCATAAAGACAGCTCCTTTTTTATAAATTAACAGGAATAATTCCTGAAATAAATATAACCTGTTTTGTCCAGTTTGTCAAGGGGATTGGGAAAAATTTTAGAGGCAGACGGTTGGTCCTTTCCGGGAGGGGAGCCGAAGGGGTGGCAAAGCCTGTCTCAAATGGGATTCCATGCCCCACAGCCCCTGGCTTTCAGGCTTGTCAATGAGCGAAGCGAAGACTTTCCCTTGTCCCCGACGGTGATCTCTGCTACAATGCAGGAGAGAGGAAAGGGGGAGAAGAAGATTTCATGCGGGAATTTTATAACATCAGCGAGATTGCGCAGCTCTATGATCTCTGTCCGGATACCCTGCGGTACTATGAGGAAAAGGGGCTTCTCCACCCTGTGCGGGGGGAGAATCGATACCGGATGTATGGTATTCAGGACATCTGCACCTTAAATATTATCCGAAGTCTGCGTCATCTGGGAATGCCGGTGGAGCGCATCGGATCCTATCTCACCCGGCGAAGCCTGGACAGCACCCTGGACCTGATTCAGGAGGAGGAAAACATACTCACCCGGCAGATGGAGCGGCTGAAGGCGCTGCGTCAGGAGGTAAGTGAGCGCAGAAAGCGGATTGAGACCTGTCAAAATCAGCCGGTGGGGAAGGTGGTTCTGCGGGACCTTCCCCAAAGGCCCTATGTCGCCCTCCGGGAGGATATTATTTTAGAGGGAGAAATTGACTTTCTGCTGAAAAAGCTGGAAAAGGAGTATCAGCGTTTTATCCGAATCATCGGCAATCAGCCTGTGGGGGCGGTTTTGGATGAGAAAAGCCTGGCCCAAGGGGTGTATAATCACTACGCCAGCGTCTTCTTTCTCACCAAGCCGCATCAGCCGGAAAACGGCGCCCTCCCCAAGGGGCGTTATGCCTGTCTCTTCTATCCGGGGGCCTACAGCGGGTTCCGGACACATCTCCTCCGGCTGGAGGAATTCGTGGCCGGACAGGGCCTTCGGCCGGTGGAGGCCCCGGTGGAGTTTTATCACATTGATGCCCATGACACCAACCGGGAAGAGGAATATCTCACCGAGATCCAGCTCCGGGTGGAGCAGAACCCGGACGCTCCGATGTGAGCGTACATGGTTGCGTCAGCACCCGGTCCTTTTTCAGAATACGGGCGCTCTGGTCCCAAGCCGCTCCCCACGCTCCGCCCGGGCTTTCAACACCGCCCGCACCTTACGGCCGGAGTCCCGGACATACCACTCGTTGAACAAATTCCTGAAGGGCATAAGTTCATTGCTCTCACTGCTGTTGGTGTCCACATTGTCGTTGATGGCGATGTATCGGACGCCAAACACGGGGAAGCACGCCTCAATATCAGGACCCGTGCATATTGCTCTAAGATCCATGGTGGGGATATACTCGATGTACTCTGTAAAGGGTGGTTTCTGCCACTTAATATATAACGGCTGTCGGCTCGTTTGCGGTAAATAAAGCCCGGTCAAAAGGCGGTGGTCAATCCATATAATCCAACAACTTCTTGATGGACGCACAGCGCAGAGTATTAAAAAGCTGCTGAAGCTCTCCTTTTCTGGAGCTTTCAGCAGCTTTTTAAGCAAGCCCTTTTTTAAATTCTTATACTTATAGATGGATATCAATCCCGATGCAGGGTTCCGTGTGCCCACCGCGTCAAGGGATGTTCGCAAAAAGGGCTCGTGTAATATGAAATTAAGCTGC
>JAHHSE010000087.1 GCA_020025395.1 Oscillospiraceae bacterium | reverse complement strand
CCAAAATGCAGCCCCCCACCCTCCAGCATCTTCTGGGCACTGACAATTTCGGCCGGGATATTTTCAGCCGGGTCTTACAGGGGGCAGGCACCTCTTTCCTCATCGCCGTCTGTGTGGTGGCCATCGGATGCCTCTTCGGCATCCTGATCGGCAGCCTGTGCGGATATTACGGAGGAACTGCCGACCTGATCCTCACTCGGGTCTGTGACTCCATCACCGCCTTTCCCAGCATCCTGCTGGCCCTGGTCATTGTCAGCATTTTGGGACCCGGAACCTCCAACATCATCCTGGCTCTGGGCATTCTTTTCATCCCCAGCTTCGCTCGTATCGTCCGGGGGGAATTTGCCCGGTGCCGGGATCTCAACTACATTCAAAGTGCCCGACTCATGGGAGTGGGGAGCGGGCGAATCCTCGTTTCTCACATCCTGCCCAATACCGCCTCCGTCCTCCTCCCCGCCATCACCATCGGGTTTAACAACGCCATCCTCAGCGAAGCCAGCATGAGCTTTCTGGGCATTGGAATCCAGCCCCCCTTCGCCAGTCTTGGCTCCATGCTCAATGACAGTCAGACCTATTTGAAAAGCGCCCCCTGGTATGCCCTCAGCGTCGGAGGCACCATCGTGTGTCTGATTCTGGGCTTCAGCCTGCTCAGCGAGGGACTGCAGCGTCGCCGACAGAGGAGTTAACGGAAGAGATGGAAACACTTTTACAAGTTCAAAACCTTCACATCCGATTTCATGGCACGAATCGAGACCACTCTGCGGTCAACGGGATCTCCTTCTCCCTTTCGCCCGGAGAAATCCTGGGTCTGGTGGGAGAAAGCGGCAGTGGAAAAACCCTGACCGCCATGAGCATCAGCGGTCTCCTCCCCCGCCGTAAGGCGGAGGTGAAGGGGAGTATTACTCTGGAGGGGCGGGAGATCCTCCAATGCTCTCCCGCCCAGCTTCGCAGGGTTCAGGGGCGGGACATCTCCGTCATCTTTCAAGAGCCTATGACCAGCCTGAACCCCCTTATGCGCATCGGAGCCCAAGTGGAGGAAAGTCTTCGGGTCCACTTTTCCCTCTCTTCAAAAGAGCGGAAAAACCGGGCGCTGGAGGCCATGACCCAGGTGGAGCTTCCCAACCCGGAGGCGCTGTATCGAAGATATCCCCACGAGCTTTCCGGGGGGATGCTCCAGCGGGTCATGATTGCCGCCGCCATTGTCAGCCGCCCCAAGCTCCTGTTGGCGGATGAGCCCACCACCGCCCTGGATGTCTCCATTCAGGCCCAGATCCTGGATCTTTTAAAAAGACTGAATGAGGAGACCGGGATGGCCATTCTCTTTATCAGCCACAATCTCCATCTCGTACAAAAACTGTGTCAGCGAGTGGCGGTCATGCAGCGGGGAACCCTGGTAGAGACCGGTCCCACTGCGTCTCTTTTTGAAAGCCCACAGCAAGACTACACAAAGCAGCTCCTCGCCGCCATTCCCACCAGAGACCGAAAATTGATCTGAAACAGGAGGAGGACCGTCTATGCCCACGGAACCCATTTTGGAGGTCCGGCATCTGAATGCCTACTATGACCAGGGCCATTCCATTCTGGGAAGACCCCTTTCCCGGAGACAGGTTCTGCGGGATGTGAGCTTTCACATCCAACCGGGGGAGATCCTAGGTCTGGTAGGTGAGAGCGGCTGCGGAAAAACCACTCTCTCCCGTGCCATCCTCGGTATGCTTCCCCATTACGACGGCGAGATCCGTCACCGCTCGGACCATCCTCAAATGATTTTTCAGGACCCCTTCAGCAGCCTGAACCCCGCCCGATCCATCGGCTGGATTTTAGAGGAGCCTCTTCGGGCCGCCGGCTGTCAGGATGCCGAAATCCGCAGAGCCGCCGTTTTAGACATCCTCCAAAAGATCGGCCTTGGTCCGGAATTTGCCCAACGCAGACCCTGGGAGCTTTCCGGGGGACAGAGACAACGCATCTCCATCGCCGCCGCCGTCATCGCCCGTCCCCGGCTCATCCTGGCCGATGAGCCGGTCAGCGCCCTGGATGTCACCATTCAGGCCCAGATCCTTCAGCTTTTAGCCGATCTCAAACGGGACTTGGACCTTAGCTATCTCTTTATCAGCCATGACCTCAATGTGATCTATCAAATTTGCAGCCGGGTGCTGGTGATGAAGGAGGGGGCCATCGTGGAGGAAGGCCCTGTGGATCTTCTCTTCTCTCACCCCCGGCATCCCTACACCATACAGCTCTTAAAGGCCGCCGAATAGATTTTCCTCCCCCTCCCCTTTCTGAGCAGGACCTTGTGCATTTTGTCTTTCCTCCCACACCTTTTCATGGTATACTGTTCCTAGCTTGATGTGAGGAGGCTCCGTTATGGACCATAAAAAAAGCTGGCTCCCCACCGGTGGACACTTCCTGTCCAATCTGGTAGTCGTGCTCGTTGGCATCGCCTTTTTCCAGATACTCTCCCATCTTGGGACGGTTCAGGCCTACCTGGGCAGTATTGTGGATGTCCTCAACCCCTTTCTCATCGGATTGGCCATTGCTTATCTGCTGAACAGTCCCACCGTTTTTCTGGAGCGGAGGGTTTTGGCACGGTTCCGTTATCGCCGGGGACTGGCCATTCTGATCTCCTATTTCCTGGCCCTTACCGCCATCTCTATCCTTCTCACACTGATCCTCCCCCAGGTGGTCCAAAGTGTGACCAGCCTGGCAAACAACCTCAGCCTGTATCTCAGCAATTTCAATGATTTTGCCCAATCCATTCTGGATCGCTTCGACCTGGAAGGCGATTTGCTCGACAGTATGGTGGTCTCCTATCAGGATATCATCCGTACCGCCGCCAACCTGATCGCCACCAAGCTCCCTCAGCTGTTTGACTATGGCATGGCCATTGGAAACGGCCTGATTTCCGGCATTACCGCCCTGATTTCCTCCATCTATATGCTCTTCGGAAAGGAAACCCTCATCGCAAACATCCGGAAATTCCTCTATGCCCTCCTGCCTCAGAAGAACGCGGATTGGCTCATGGAAATCTGCTCCAAGGCCAACGGCATTTTTTCCGGCTTCGTTGTGGGTAAGATCCTAGACAGTATCATCATTGGCATCCTCTGCTTCCTTCTCTGCCTGATCATTCGCATTCCTCTGGCCGTCCTGATCGGGGTCATCATCGGCTGCACCAACATCATCCCCTTCTTTGGCCCCATCATTGGAGCCATTCCCTGCCTGATGATTCTTCTCATCGTGGACCCCTGGAGCGCTCTGCGTTTCCTCTTCCTCATCATTGCCCTCCAGCAATTTGACGGCAACATTCTGGGGCCCCGAATCCTGGGTAACAGCACCGGTCTTTCCGCCATCTGGGTCCTGGTCTCCATTGTGGTGGGGGGCGGCCTCTTCGGCTTTCCGGGCATGGTCCTGGGGGTCCCCACCTTCGCAGTGATCTACACCCTGACCAGAGACTGGGCCAATCGCCGACTCCAGGCCAAGGGCATCGACGGCAATGGGCAGGCTCTCCCCTCCTCTCAAACGGAATCCTCTTGAAAAAGGCTGCCCAATCTGTCTCGGCAGATTGGGCAGCCAGTACAAAAAAGAGAAACCCTGGGGTTTCTCTCTATTTTAAGGTGGGTCACTTATGAAACCCTGTCTGATTATCTCCGGGGGACAGCCCTCCCCCATTCCCGAAACCTGCAAGACCAGCTATGTCATCGCCTGCGATCAGGGCTTTGCATACGCCATGGACCAGGGGGTCCGTCCCGATCTGATCATCGGGGATTTTGACTCCTATTCCGGCCCCCTTCCCACAGACATCGAGATCCTCCGCCTTCCTTCGGAAAAAGACGATACTGATACGATGACGGCCCTGAAAATCGCACTGGAGCGGGGATTTCGCCAATTTGAAATCTGCTGCGCCCTAGGAGGGCGGCTGGACCACCTCTACGCCAACCTTCAAACCATGGCTTACGCCGCTTCCCATGGTGCCTCCTGCTTCATCTCAGATCCTGACAACTGGGCTGCCATCCTCACAAACGACTCCATCACTCTGCCTCGACGGGAGGGGTTCTCCCTCTCGGTCTTTTCCGTCTCCGATCTCTCCCAGGGGGTCAGTCTGAAGGGGGTCAAATATCCCCTGACCCACGCCTCCTTCTCCAGCTCCGTCCCTTTGGGGGTCAGCAATGAATGGACCGCGGAGGAAGCTGTCATCACCGTAGAAAAGGGGACCCTCCTCCTGATTCTTTCCCGGCTATGAAGGTCTGCCCTTCATAGCCTTTTTTCTTCCCCTCTAACGGACTGCCTCTCTCCAGAGAAGTTTCTTTTTCAGACAGGCAGACAGATCCAGTTTTTTGACACCGCAGGAAGGAAAGGAGATCACAGCGATCCCTCCCGTCTGACTCTGTATAATGCCCGGCCCAAAGGCTTTGTACACTACCCGGGTCCCGGGGGGATATTCCCCAGCTCCCCGGACGGCACCCTCCAGCTTCGGGGGCTCTTCCTGTAAAAACTGACTGACAAAGGTGGCAGGCTCTCCCGGCTCTCCAAATTTCTGTCCGTAGGTAAGCAGTTCCAGCTGCTCCCTGGCCCGTGTGACCCCCACATAGAAAAGCCGCCGCTCCTCTTCCAGGGCAGTTCGATCCTCCTGGTTTTGCAAGGTGGGAAAGATCCCATCCACCACATCCATCAAAATCACCCGGTCATATTCCAGCCCCTTACTGGCGTGAATGGTGGAAAGGACAAAAAACGCCCCATTTTGGGAGGCGCCCCGCCCCAGAATCTCCCGCAGTTCCTCCAGCCGGTCCAGCAGCTCCCCCGGCCCTTTCGTTTGCTGCGCCAAAGAGAGCAGGATATCCAGCTTGGAGGGATCCATCCGCTGCTCCTTCAAATAGTCCCCATACCCCATATACCTTACGATCCTTTGGAGAGCGGAAAAGGCGGTGAGCTGGGGCAGCTTGGAAAAATGGGTCCGAAGGGCCTTTCCCCTCCCCACCTGCCACGGTTCCAGCTTCCCCCCATTGAGCAGGGCATCCAAAACCGGCTCTCCCGCCTGTCGGTTCCGAAGAGACTGGGTGAGAACGCTTTTTTTCACCTTCAGATCCAGTTTGTAATAAAACCGAAAAAAACGCTCCTCATCCGTAGGATCATAGGCAAATCTCAGCATATCAGTCAGGTCACGCACCACAGGGCTGGTAAAGAAGGCCCCATCCCTCTGCCGGCAGAGGTAGGGGACCCCCTCCCGTTCCAGCAGGTCGATGAGAGGCAGGGCCCTGTCATTGTTCCGATAGAGGACCGCTGTGGGACGGCTGCAATCTCTGGCCACCTGAAGGAGATACCGGGGCTGACGGCTGTAATCCTCCAAAACCACCTTGCGAATGGGGCTTCCCTGGGGGTTCTCCGTTTTGATTCGCTTGGGGTGGCGCTCCTGATTGCGTTGGATAAAGCGGTCGGCCTGATCTACAATGGCTTTGGTGGAGCGATAATTGGTCTCCATCAGCATGACCTCAGCCTCCGGCCATGTCCTTTGAAAGTCCAGAAGAGCCTGAGGCCAGGCCGCCCGGAATCCATAGATGCTCTGGTCCTCATCACCCACCAAAAAGAAGTTCCGATGCTTTTTCGCCAAAAGCTGAAGGATGGTATGCTGGATCTTGGAGGTATCCTGGGCCTCATCCACACACAGATAGGACCACCGATTCTGAAATCGGGCCAGGATCTCCGGATACTGCCGGAACACCTGATAGGCAAACACCATCTGGTCATCAAAATCCATCTGCCTGCTTCGGCGCAGATAGTCCTGATACTCAAAATAGAGGGCGGGAAAGTCCATCCCCTGAACCTGATAGGCGTGAATCTCCTCCTCCCGGAGCATCTGATTTTTGCAGTATGTAATGTGGGTCCTGGCTTCCCTGATCTGCTGTTCACCGGGGTAGTCGGAGCCGGTATGGATGAGAAGATCCCGAATCACCGCATTGATCTTCCCCTCCTCTTCCAGCAGGGCAAACGGCGTGGTTTTCTTCCATCTGGCATAGGTATGCAAGATGGCGGCACACAGGCCGTTGATGGTACGGAAGGACAGCTGATCGGCGTATGCCCCTCCAAATTGATCGGCAAACCGCCGTTTCATATCCCTGGTGGCCGCCACCGTATAGGTGACCGTCAGGATCTTTTGAGGCGGCACCCCTTTACAGAAAATCAGATGGCCCAGCCGAGTGACCAATACGGTGGTCTTTCCGCTTCCCGGAACCGCCAGGAGCAGGATCGGCCCCTCGGTCCGGCGGAGGGCGGCCTCCTG
>JAHHSE010000086.1 GCA_020025395.1 Oscillospiraceae bacterium | reverse complement strand
ATTGCCATGGTGGATGAGACCATTGATGTCATGATGATCTCGGATGACGGGGTGATTATCCGCATGGCGGTGGCCGATATTAACATTTACAGCCGAACCACCCAGGGCGTTATCCTCATGCGGGTGGATGAGGGGGTCAAAGTCATCTCTCTGGCCACCACCGACCACGAGGAGGAATCCACAGAAGGGGAGGAAACTGTGGAAAACCCGGAGGAAATCGCCCCGGAGTCCACGGAGAAGGGGGAATAAAGCGGGAAGTTTTCCACAAAACGCACACATAAGGAGGAAAGAGAATGAAGGATCGGCGCAGAAAGCGGATCACAGTCCGTCCCAATAAGGCCAGCGCTTTCTTTGGGGGAATAATCGGGATCATTTTTGTTCTCATCGGGGGAATTGTGGCGATCCCTGTTGCTGGACCCTTTGGAATCTTGTGGACGCTGATTGCCGTGGGAATCACGGGAATGAGTTTCTATCAGGCCTTTGGAAAGAAATACACGGGGTCGGAAATCCTCATTGAGGAGGAGTCCCCCTCCTCTCCCGTGGAGGAGGCGTACAGCGCCGACTCCATCGAATCCTCCCCTCACAAACGGCTGGAACAGCTGGAGCATCTGAAGAAAAGCGGTCTCATTACCACGGAGGAATATGAGAGCAAACGGGAAGAAATCCTGAAAAGTCTTTGAGAACAGGGCAAAGAAGGAGACATTCATGAAGCAAGTTACCATCTATACAGACGGCGCCTGCTCCGGCAATCCGGGACCGGGGGGCTGGGGGGCCATCTTAATGTATGGATCGCATAAAAAGGAGCTTTCCGGCGGGGAGGCCCAGACCACCAACAACCGGATGGAGCTGACCGGGGCCATCACCGCGCTGGCCGCTTTGAAGGAGCCATGTATCGTGGAGCTGTATTCCGACTCCAAATATGTCATTGACGGACTGGAGAAGGGCTGGGCCAAGGGCTGGAGGGCCAGGGGCTGGGTCAAAAGCGACAAAAAGCCCGCCCTCAATCCGGATCTCTGGGGCAGGCTGTTGGAGCTTTGCGAATATCATACCGTCCATCTCCACTGGGTCAAGGGCCATGCCGACAACCCCTGCAACAACCGCTGTGACGAGCTGGCAGTGGCGGAGAGCCAAAGATACAAAGGGTAAAAAAAGCCCGCTGCCCCACTTTTGGTGGGTCAGCGGTTTTTTTACCATGTGCCGCGCAGGGTATTTCCGGGCACGGAGGGGAGCCGTCTGTTTCACATTATACTCGGACCGTCCAGCCGTAGGGGTCCGGCTCCCGTCCCCACTGGATTCCGGTCAGGGTATCATAGAGCTTTTGGGTCAGATCTCCGATCTTTCCCCGGTTGATGACTGCGTGGCGCTCCCCCCACTGCATCTCCCCGATGGGAGAGATGACGGCGGCGGTGCCGGAGCCCCAGGCCTCCTCCAGTTTTCCCTCTTCCGCCGCCTGGAACAGCTCCTCGGCGGCCAGGGCCCTCTCCTCCACGGTATAACCCCAGTCCCGCAGCAGGTCCAGACAGGACCGGCGGGTGATGCCGGGCAGGACGGAACCGGTAAGGGCAGGGGTGATAATCCTTCCGTCGATTTTAAAAAGGACATTCATAGAGCCGACCTCTTCCACATAGCGGCGATGGACTCCGTCCAGCCAGAGGACCTGGGTATAGCCGGAGGCCTCGGCCCGCTCCCCCGCCCGGAGGGAGGCCGCATAGTTTCCGCCGCACTTTACATAGCCTGTCCCACCCCGGACGGCACGGACATCCTGGTCCTCCACATAGATTTTGACCGGGTTGATTCCTTCGGGATAGTAGGAGCCAACCGGGGAGAGAATGATGGAAAGGAGATAGGTGGCGGAGGCGTGGACCCCAAGGGCGGCCTCGGTGGCAATAATGAAGGGGCGGATATAGAGGCTGGTCCCCTCCCTGGCGGGCACCCAGTCCGCCTCCACCCGTATCAGCTCCTTGAGATATTCCACCAGATCCGCCTCTCTCAGCCGGGGAATGCAGAGCCGGTCACAGGAATCATTCAGTCTGCGGAAGTTATCCATGGGGCGGAAGAGCCTGATCTCCCCGGAGACGGTGCGGTAAGCCTTCATCCCCTCAAAAACCTCCTGGGCGTAGTGAAAGACCACGGCGCTGGGGTCCAGGGCAATCGGTCCGTAGGGAACAATCCTGGGATCATGCCACCCCCGGCCCCTGGTGTAGTCCATAAGGAACATATGATCGGTAAAATATTTTCCAAATCCCAGGACCTCCGGGGCCGGCTTCTGTTTTTTTACATCGGCTGGGGTAATGGTAAGCTCTTCCATATGCAAACCTCCTGATTAAAATTTTGTTGCAGCTTCATTATAGCAATGTGGGAAAGGAGTGACAAGAGAGGAATGGGTGAAAATCTCCCTCTTTTCCCCTTTTCTTCCGGGCCTTTCCACTCCATTCGGCCTAACCCCCTTCTTTTTTTCTCTCTCCGCCTTTCAGCGGGGAAAAAAGACGCCCCCTATTCACCTTGAACTTTTACCTCTAATATGCTATGATGAATCATTCATGACAGAGTAGAGATCCACTTGCAAAGGAGGTATGGATATGAATAGAAAACTGGCCCACCTTCT
The DNA here is from genome assembly GCA_020025395.1 of Oscillospiraceae bacterium. Taxonomy (GTDB): domain Bacteria; phylum Bacillota; class Clostridia; order Oscillospirales; family Oscillospiraceae; genus JAHHSE01. The sequence continues at coordinate 3,752 of JAHHSE010000086.1, read as the reverse complement.
GGAACCCGGCCTGAGACAATATTTCCTGTGTCTGGTGATCTTCGCGATGATCTCCGCCTACTTTTCCGTGCCCCTCGCCGTATGCGAGCTGGCTGTGGTGGTCATCCTCTACCTCTATTTCCGCAGAAGCACCACCAGACGGAAACGGGACATTATCCAGTATATGGATTCATTGAGCGGCAGTATGGACTCTGCCAGCAAAGACACCATGCTAAACTCTCCCCTCCCCATGGTTATCTTTCGCCCGGATACCGATGAGGTCATCTGGTCCAATGAACGGTTTCTTCAAATGACGGGGGAGCGGGAGCATCTGTTTGACACCAAGCTCTCCGCCGCTGTCCCAAGCTTCCATCCCCGCTGGCTCATGGAGGGGAAGATCGAGTGCCCCGGCGAGGTGACGGTGGGGGATCGGCGGTATCTGGTCTTCGGCAATCTGGTCCGTACGGAGGATGGGAAGGAGAAGAGCTGTCTCGCCACCACCTATTGGGTGGACATCACCGGATACTCCAACCTTGCCAGGGAGTTTTACGAAACCCGTCCCGTGGCCGCCATTCTTCTTCTGGATAACTACGAGGAGATCATCAAAAACGCCGAGGAAAATGTGCGCGCCGCCATGCTCTCCTCCATCAATCAGAAGCTGAAGGAGTGGGTGGAGCCTGCCCACGGCCTCTTGATCCGCCATGACCGGGACCGATATCTTTTTCTCTTTGAGGAGCGGTATCTTCAGGCCTTTAAGGAGGAAAAATTCTCCATTTTGGATTCCGTCCGCCAGGTTCTGGGGGCCAATAATGTCCCCGCCACCCTCTCCATCGGCATCGGACAGGATGCAAACTCTCTGGAGGAGCTGTATCAGTACGCCTCCCTCTCCATTGAAATGGCCCTCTCCCGGGGCGGGGACCAGGCCATCATTAAAAATCGGCACAGCTTTGAATTCTTCGGCGGCCGGGCCAAGGAGCTGGAGAAGCGGACCAAGGTCAAAAGCCGGGTCATGGCAAACGCCATGGGGGCCTTAATCGCCGATTCCTCCACCGTCTTTGTCATGGGTCACAAGTATCCCGATCTGGACGCCTTCGGTGCCTGTGCCGGGGTGGCCGCCATGGCTCGGAAGATGAATGTTCCCTGTCGGATTCTCAAGGAGGCGGGGCACACCCCCGCCGATGAGATGATCGGCCGATTCTGTGCCCTCACGGAGTATGAGAATGTGATGATTACGGAGCAGGACGCCCTGCTTCTGGCCGATCCCCGTTCCCTTCTGGTCGTGGTGGACACCAACCGTCCGGAGCAGGTCCAGGCCGAGACTTTGCTGGACACCTGCGGCCGTGTGGTGGTCATTGACCACCACCGAAGGGCTGCCACCTACATTGCCAACGCCGCCCTCAATTTTCACGAGCCTTACGCCTCCTCCGCCTCCGAGCTTACCACCGAGCTGATCCAATACCTCATGGACCCCACCGACCTTCTTCGGGTGGAGGCCGAGGCTCTGATGGCGGGCATTATGCTGGACACCAAGAATTTCACCATGCGGACAGGGGGACGGACCTTCGAGGCCGCCGCCTTCCTCCGAAGGGCAGGGGCGGACACCGGGGAGCTGAAAAAGCTCTTTCAAAACGATTTGAAGGGAATTATCGCCCGGTATGACATTATCCGAAACGCGACCCTCTATGACAATCGGATCGCTGTCGCCGCCGTAGACCATACCGTGGGAAGGGTCACTGCCGCCCAGGCCGCGGATGAGCTTTTGAATCTCTCCGGCATAGATGCCTCCTTTGTTCTCTTCCCGGACGAATCCACGGTATTTATCTCTGCCCGCAGCCTGGGCAGCACCAATGTCCAGGTGATTCTGGAAAAGCTGGGGGGCGGGGGCAATGCGGCCACAGCGGGGGCCCAGGTTCCCGACACCACCATACAGGAGGTTACCCAGCGTCTGCTGGCCTCCATCGAACAGTATTTTGATGATGAATAATCGGAGACGGATCTCCCCCAGGGATGGGATCCGCTGACAACACTACATCGTAAAGGAGTTAGAAGGATGAAAGTGATTTTACAGCAGGATGTCCGCGGTCAGGGCAAAAAGGGGCAGCTCATTGAGGCCAGCGACGGCTACGCCCGGAATTTTCTCCTGCCCCGGAAGCTGGCTGTGGAGGCAACCGCCGACAACATAAACACCATGAAATTACAGGAGAAGGCAAAAAAGGCCAGAGAGGCCGCCGAAAAGGCGGAGGCCGAGGCCGTTGCGGAAAGACTGAAAAACTGTACCGTCCGAATCACCGCCAAGGCGGGCAACGGGGGGCGGCTTTTTGGCTCCATCACCTCCAAAGAGATTGCGGAGGAGCTGAAGGCCCAGCATGGAATCGACCTGCCCAAGGCCAAGCTGGTTTTGGAGGAGCCTATTAAGGCCTACGGCGGCTATACCCTAAAGGCCAAACTGGGCTATGAGGTCACCGGGACCGTACAGGTGATTGTGGCGGAGGGCTGACCCCTCCGGGAGGGGCGGCTCCTCCGCCCCTTTTTCTCCCTATTTTCCTTTGGAGGTGTGTGATGGACGAAGACCTTTTGATCCGACAGCTGCCGCATTCCGTGGAGGCGGAGCAGGCTGTCCTGGGGTCCATACTCATTGATGCCCGATGTGCGCCCCTGGTCATTGAAAAGCTGCGCCCCGATGATTTCTTCCTCCGCCAAAACAAGGAGATTTACGAGACCATCTACTCCATGTTCAATTTCTCCCTCACCATTGACCCGGTGACCGTTCTGGACCAGATGCGGAAAAACGGGGTCTATGACGAGAATCAGTCACGGGGCTACCTTCTCCAGCTGATGGAGGTCACTCCCACCGCCGCCAATGTGATGGAGTACACGGACATCGTCCGGGACAAATCCCTGCTCCGTCGGGTGGCGGAAACGGCGGGGGCGATCACTGCCCTGATTCAGGAGGGCTCCGGCACCGGAGCCGAGGTATTGGAGGCCGCGGAGCAGAAAATCTATGCCATTCGAAATGGGCGTTCCCACCAGGGACTCACCCCTATTTCCGGCGTGATTCTGGAGGTCTACAGCCGTCTGGAGGAGCTTTCCAACATGGACTCCGCCATTCCGGGCCTGTCCACCGGTCTCTCCGATCTGGACGGGGCCATCGCCGGACTGAACAACTCTGACCTCATTCTTTTGGCGGCCCGCCCCGGCATGGGGAAGACCTCCATGGCTCTGAACATCCTCCTCCACGCCGGAAAGTTTTCCGGCAAGAGCGTGGTTTTTTTCTCCCTGGAAATGAGCAGGGAGCAGTTGGGAATGCGTCTCATCTCCGCCGAGAGCTTTGTGGACAATAAAAAGCTGGTCACCGGCAAACTGAGCGAGAGCGACTGGGAAAAGGTGGCCGCCGCCTCCGCCTCTTTGAACAAAAGTCGGATTTTGATTGATGACAATCCCTCCCTCTCGGTGGCGGACATGAACGCAAAGTGCCGCCGGGTGGAGAATCTGGGCCTTGTGGTCATCGACTATCTCCAGCTCATGCAGTCGGCAGGGGGAAGCCAGAAATACAGCGGGGAAAATCGTCAGCAGGTGGTGTCCGACATCTCCCGCGCCCTGAAAATCATGGCCAAGGAGCTGAATGTCCCTGTTCTCTGCCTCTCCCAGCTCTCCCGCGGACCGGAGAGCCGGACCAACAAGCGGCCCATGCTCTCCGACCTTCGGGAATCGGGCGCCATCGAGCAGGATGCCGACATTGTCATGTTTCTCTATCGGGATGATTACTATAAACA
>JAHHSE010000085.1 GCA_020025395.1 Oscillospiraceae bacterium | reverse complement strand
ATACTGTAAGAACACGAAAAGAACACGAAATACTGTCAATGAGGGGAATCACAAATGAAAAAGCAGAACATCGCCATTCTTTTTGGAGGCCGGTCTTCGGAGTACGGTGTCTCTCTCTCCTCCGCCCATGGGGTCATCACCCATCTGGACCCTGAGCGGTATGTCCCCATTTTAATCGGCATCACCTCCCAAGGGGACTGGTATCACTACACCGGACCTGTGAATGCCATCCCGGAGGACACCTGGCAGAAAGGCCCCTGCTTCCCCGCCATGGTCTCTCCCCGACGGGAGGACCATGCCCTGCTGGTCTTTCGGGAGGAGGGGGTGGAGACCATCCCCCTGGATGCCGCCTTCCCCATCCTCCACGGGAAAAACGGGGAGGACGGAACGGTGCAGGGCCTCTTCCAGCTCTTCGGCATCCCTGTGGTGGGCTGCGGGGTCCTGGCCTCCGCCCTGTGCATGGACAAGGCACGGGCCCACAGGCTGGTGCAGGCAGCAGGCATCCCCGTACCCGCCTCCCTGGTCCTGCGCCGGGGGGAGGAGGACCAGGCAGCCGATCTGGGCGGCTCCTTGGGTTTCCCCCTCTTTGTCAAGCCGGTGAAGGCCGGCTCCTCCTATGGAATCACCATGGTCACGGCACCGGACCAGCTGGCCGACGCCGTGAAGCTGGCCCTCACCTATGATGACGAGGTCATTTTGGAAGAGCGGATCTCCGGCTTTGAGACCGGGTGCGCCGTGCTCGGAAACCATGTCCTCACCGTGGGCGAGGTGGATGAAATCGAGCTGTCAGACGGCTTCTTTGATTTTACCGAGAAGTATACCCTGAAAACCTCCGCCATCCATGTCCCCGCCCGCATTTCCGCCCAAAAAGCACAGGAGATCAAAACCGCCGCCCGGACCATTTATCGGACTCTGGGCTGTCAGGGCTTTGCACGGGTCGACCTCTTTGTGGAGCCTGCCGGGCGGGTCCTCTTTAACGAAGTAAACACCATTCCGGGCTTTACCTCCCACAGCCGCTATCCCAATATGATGAAGGCGGCGGGTCTCCCCCTGGAGGAGGTCCTCACCCGGATCATTGAATTGGCGGTGCAGGAATGATTGCCACGGATTTTGGGAAGAATCTCTCCTCTCTGATCTTGATTAACGCCCGGTTCGGTCTCTCAAAGGACGCCCCCATGGAGACCCTGGTCCTTGTCCAGGGCCGGGTCCTGATGGAGCGGGAGGCCGCCCGACAGCTCAATCTCCTGATGGAGGCGGTGGACGGCTGGCGCCATATCACCCCGGTGAGCGGCTGGCGCTCCATGCGGGAGCAGACCGAGCTTTACAACAGCTCCCTCCGGGAAAACGGGTTGGAGTTCACCCGAAAGTTTGTGGCCAAGCCGGGACACAGTGAGCATCAGACCGGACTGGCCATCGATCTGGGATTGACTCAGGAGACCATCGACTTTATCCGCCCGGACTTTCCCTACCACGGAATCTGCCAGACCGTCCGGGAGCGGGCGGCGGAGTTCGGCTTTGTGGAGCGCTATCCCGCCGGAAAGGAATCCATCACCGGCATCGCCCACGAGCCATGGCACTTCCGCTATGTGGGAACCCCCCACGCCGCCGTGATGAAGGAGCGGGGCTGGACCCTGGAGGAGTATCATCAGGCCCTTTCCCTCAACACCTCAGCCTGTTTGGAAGGGGGGCCTCTCCATGGGGATTCGGAACCGACTCATTGACTATTCCAGAGGGGATCACCTGACCCGCTTCTGGAAGCTCTTCCGTCGGCGGGAGGCCGCCAAAAGCCCGTGGCACCGCAGCCTGCTCACCTTCCGTCTCAGCCGTCTGGCCCAAAAACGGGGCGGATACATCGGCCCCGGAGCCGTTTTTCGAGGCATCCCCTCCCTTCCTCACGGCCTTCACGGAATCTATATCTCCCGATACGCCGTCATCGGATCAGACTGCCGCATCTATCAAAATGTCACCATCGGAGAGGTCAACGGGGCCGCCCCGAAAATCGGGGACCACTGCCTCATTGGGGCCGGTGCGGTCCTGGTGGGGGACATTCAAATCGGAAACCATGTTAAAATCGGCGCCGGGGCGGTGGTCCCCTTCGATGTCCCGGACGGTGCCACCGTGGTGGCCCCGTCCCCCCGTATTTTGCGAAAGGAATGAGCACCATGGAGCTTCCAAACGGACGGGCCTGGATCGAGCTGGACCAAACGGCCCTGGCCCACAATGTCCGGGTCCTGCAGTCCCTCCTCCCGCCCCACTGCGCCCTGATGCCGGTGGTCAAGGCCAACGCATACGGACATGGGGCGGTCCTCATATCCAAGGCCCTCTATGATCTGGGAATCCGCGCCTTCTCCGTGGCCACCCTCTCGGAGGGGATTGAGCTTCGGTCCGCCGGGCTTTCGGGGGAGATTCTGGTTCTGGGGTATACCCGGCCGGAGGAGGCCCCCCTCCTCCACCGCTGGGATCTCACCCAGACGGCGGTCAGCCCCGACCACGCCGCCCGCCTCAGCGCCATGGGGGTCCCCCTCCGAATCCAGCTCAAGCTGGACACCGGGATGCATCGTCTGGGCGGGGACTGCGAGGATGCGGAGGCCCTGCGCTCTGTCTTTGCCCTCCCCAACCTCCGGGTCACCGGCGTATTCTCCCACCTCTGCACCGCGGACAGCCGGTCCCCCGACCATCAGGCCTTTGCCCATGCTCAGGGAGCCCTCTTCCATCGGACGGTAGAGCGGCTCCGGGCCATGGGCTGCCTCATCCCCCAGACCCATCTCCTGGCCAGCTACGGCATGGTCAACTATCCGGAGCTGGGCGGGAGCCTTGCCCGACCAGGGATTTCCCTTTACGGTACCTTTAGCGCCAAAGGGGATTGGCTGGCCCGTCCGGTGGATCTCCGCCCGGTCCTCACCCTCAAAGCCAGAGTGGCCCACCTTCACCGCCTCCCTCCCAACACCTCTGCCGGATATGGCCAGCGGTTCACCGCCCGGCGGGAGACCCGGCTGGCGGTGGCCACCATCGGATATGCCGACGGTCTGCCCCGCTGCCTCTCCGACGGGGTGGGAGCCGCCCTCCTCCACGGCTTCAAGGCCCCCATCGCCGGGCGGATCTGCATGGATCAGACCCTTCTGGATGTCACCGATCTGCCCCCCATCGCCCCGGGAGATGAGGCGGTCTTTCTGGGGCGGTCCGGCTCCCTCACCATTTCCGCTCTGGACCTGGCAGAGCAGGCAGGAACCATCACCAATGAGATCTTCACCTCTCTCGGCTCCCGTCTGGACCGGTTTTTTGTATAATTCCTCTCTTATATTTCAAATTGTAATCATCCGAACACAAACAGGCCCGGCCAGAGTGAACTCTGGCCGGGCCTGTTTTCTGGGGGCTTACCCCACGATCTGGGCTTTAATCAGATTGGTGGAACCGCTCTTCCCAATGGGTACGCCGGCGGTGATGACCACCGTGTCTCCGGCCTGCACCGCATTCTCCTTCAAGGCGGTAAAGGCGCAGACGGCAAAGAGGGTGTCCGTATTCTCCACATCCTCGCAAAGATAGGGCATGACGCCCCAGGAGATGGCCAGCTGACGGCGGGCCTGCTCATCCGGACACAGGGCCACGATGGGGCAGGCGGGGCGGAACCGGGAGACCATCCGGGCGGTGTGCCCGCTTTTGGTGGCAGTCAGAATGGCCTTGGCATCCAAATCCATGGCAGTCTGACAGGCGGTGTGTGTGATGGCATCATTGATGGAGACCCCGGCCCGGAGGGGACGGTTGGTGAACCGCTTCCAGTAATGGATGGTGGCCTCAGCGGCCTCACAGATTCTCGCCATGGTGGTGACCGCTTCCACCGGATACTTTCCGTTGGCGCTCTCTCCAGAGAGCATGACGCAGGAGGTGCCGTCAAAGACGGCGTTTGCCACATCGCTGACCTCCGCACGGGTGGGGCGGGGATTCCTGGTCATGGAATCCAGCATCTGGGTGGCGGTGACCACCGGCTTGCCCGCCATGGTGGTTTTTGAAATCATCCGCTTTTGGATGGCGGGAACCTCCCACAGGGGGATCTCAACCCCCAGATCACCACGGGCCACCATAATGGAGTCGGCAGCCTCAATGATCTCCTCCAGGTTGTCCACACCCTCCTGATTTTCGATCTTGGCGATGATGCGGATGCCGCCGCCGCCGTGACGGCGAAGCTCTCCCCTGATCTCATGGACATCGGAGGCCTTTCGGACAAAGGAGGCGGCGATGAAGTCCATCCCATTCTCCGCCGCAAACTTCAGATCCCCCCGATCCTTCTCCGTCAGAGCGGGCAGGTTGATCTTGGCCCCCGGAACATTGACGCTCTTATTGTTGGAGAGGGGACCTCCGTTTTCCACCTGACAGACCACATCGGTGTCTGTCCGCTCTGTGACCACCATGTCGATCAGGCCGTCATCGATCAGGATATGGTCCCCTTCCTTTACATCAGAGGGCAGACCCTTATAGCTCTGGCTGACCACAGTGGCATCCCCTTCCACCTGCCGGGTGGTCAGGGTGAAGGTCTGGCCTTCTTCCAGCACCACCTTGCCCTCTTTGAAGAGACCCACACGGATCTCCGGTCCTTTGGTGTCCAGAATGGTGGCTACGGGCAGGCCCAGCTCATCCCGAACCTTCTTGACTTTCTGTAAAGTAGCCAGATGGCTTTCGTGAGTACCATGGGAGAAATTAAAGCGAGCGGCATTCATTCCGGCCTGCATAAGCTGGCGGATGCTCTCCTCATTGTCCACAGCCGGACCAAGGGTACAGATAATCTTTGTCTTTCTCATGATAACTTCCTCCTGAACAGTATCCCTTTACTGCGCTTTTAGCGTCATCATCATACACCATTTTCAGGAATTTTGGAAGACTTATTTCAAATTTTTCAAAAGAAAAAGACGGATGCCTCTGTCCGTCTTTTTCGGTGCGTTTTTAATTTTCTTCTTAACCGAATGAGAGAGGATTTAATCTTTCTTTTTTTCGGTTTCTTTCTCAAAAGAAGGGATGTTTTCCTCTTCTTTCTCCTCACAGTCCTCTCTGTTCTTCTCTTCCAGATCCAGACGGGAGACTAAGGCCCACTCTACCCGTCGGTCCGCCCATTTTTCCACCCGGATCTTCAAGCCCAGGACCTCCAGCTCCAAATGGCTGCCGTCTTCCGGAATCACTGCCAGCTGGGCGAAAATCAGCCCGCCCAGGGTATCGTACTCCTCCTGTTCCGGAAGCGCTGTCCCCAGGGTTTTCCCCAGGAGCTCCAGATCGGCGGCACCGGAAACCCGCCACAGATTCTCTCCCAGAGGGAGGATCTCACTCTCCTCCTGGGGATCGAACTCATCGTAAATGTTCCCCACGATCTCCTCCAGCAGGTCCTCCAGAGTAATCAGACCGCTGGTCCCCCCATACTCATCCACCACAATGGCCATATGTACCTTTTTGCTCTGCATATCCCGGAAGAGAAGGTCTGCACGGACACTCTCCGGCACAAAGTAGGCAGGTCTTACCAGCTCCTTCAGCTCCTTGGGCGCCGCCCGGTTCAGATTAAGCAGGTAGTCCCGTGTGGAGAGAATGCCTATCACATCGTCCGCATCCTCCTGACAGAGCGGAAAGCGGGAGAGTCCGCTCTCCTCGATGACGGTTCGGATCTCCTCATCGGTGCTGTCCAGCCACAAAAGGACCATGTCCCGCCGATGGACCATCAGATCCTCCGCCGTGGAGTGGTTGAACTCAAAGACATTCTCAATCAGCTCTTTGGCGTTCTGCTCCATGCTCCCCGGCTCCTCACTCCGGTCCATGAAGGCCAAAAGCTCCTGTTCCGCGGCGGTTTTCTTCCCGGCGTCGGGATTGATTCGGGTCACCCGCAAAAAGCCGTTGATCGTTTTTTGAAGGGCGGCGCTGAGCGGGGGGATGCCCTGACCCAGGAAGGCCCCGAGCAAAATCAGCAGACCTCCCAGGCATATTCGGGGAACGACTGTGTCGCTAAACAAAAAAATTCCTCCTTGTATCCGGAAACGATATTATTTACAGTATATCACACTTTCCAAGAAAAGTGAAGTGTGGTATACTTTCTGTGCCATTACGGCAAAAAGAGGTGTTTTCCGTGTGTTCTGTCAAATCCTTCCTTCGCCGGTCCATCGCCGCCGTCCTCATAGGTCTTTTGGTGGGACTGGCGGCCGTTGCCTTCCATCTCTCGGTGGATTTTGTCACCCATCTCCGGGGCAGGTTTCCCGCCCTGCTCCTCCTCCTGCCTCTGGGGGGACCGGCCACCATCCTGCTCTATCACATCTGCGGAATGGAGCGGGACATGGGAACCAATCTGGTCCTTGCCGCCGTACGGGAGCATACGCCCATGCGCCTGCGCACCGCTCCCCTGATCTTTGCC
>JAHHSE010000084.1 GCA_020025395.1 Oscillospiraceae bacterium | reverse complement strand
GATCTGCACATTGAGAAGCTGTCTCTGGTTGGGGGCGATCTGAAGGGGGGGGGGTTGGCGGACTCCCTCTCCTATGAGGCCATGGGACGGGAGCGGGGCGGGCTGCTCTCCCGGCTGCTGGGCGGATGACAGTGGATGTAGCGGCCCAGATGTGGGCCACTGTTCAGGCTCTGGGACTTGGTTTGGCAGCGGGACTGCTCTATGACCTGTTTCGGGTGCTGAGAGTCCGGATTCGTCTGCCGCTGCTGGGATCGGCCCTTGACCTGCTGTTTTGGCTTCTGCTCACCGGGGTGCTGTTTCTCTGGTCACAGTGGGCCTGGGGCGGCCCGGTACGGCTCTATGGCGTGGCGTTTTTGTTTTTGGGCGGGGTGCTCTATTTCTGGTGCCTCAGTCGGGGGATGCTCTGGCTGGGATACCGGCTGGCAGACCTGATTGCCTGGATTATCGGAATTTTTCTGATCCCATGGAGAATTTTAAATGCACTGCGTAAAAAAATCCAAAAATTTGCGAAAAACATCTTCCTTTCTGGGGCGAAATGGTATAGAATAAATCAGATAACTCAGGAAATGGAGCACTCGGAACGCCGCAGGGCGGCCCGGGAGGGGGGAGGATGTCCATATGCGTCTCAAACGGACCGGATGGTTGACAAAACTGGTCATTGTCGTACTGCTCATTTACCTGTCCACCTCCTTCGTCGATCTGCAAGGACAGATCCAAAGCACCCAGAATCAGCGGCTGGAGATTCAGCGGCAGGTGGATCAGCAGACGGTGGAAAACCAAAGGCTGGAAGAGGCCATCGAAAACAGCGATGACCCCGCCATGCTGGAGCGGGTGGCTCGAGAGAAGGGCTATGTAAAGGAAGGTGAAATCCTGTACATTGACGTTGCGGGATGAGTGCTTTAGAGGGAGTTGTGGGGCTTCATTCTCTGCTCTGTGAGTGGGGCTTCAGGGTAAATTTACAAGGAGGATATGTCAGCTAGTGATGGAGTTTGGTGTTGGGTCCATTTTGGACGGTAAGGTAACGGGAATCACAAAGTTCGGTGCCTTTGTGGCACTGCCGGAGGGACGCTCTGGTTTGGTTCACATCTCTGAGATTGCCTATTCTTATGTCAATGAGGTGTCGGATCATCTGAAAGAGGGGCAGGAGGTCAAGGTAAAGGTCATTGGAATTGACCAGGCAAACCGAATCAACCTGTCAATCAAGAAGGTCAATGATCCCCCTCCGCGTCCGGCAGGGGCACAGCAGGGCAGCCGCCCGCCCCGCCAGGGGGGGCCTCGGCAGAATAACGGCCCACGTTCCGGCGGCTATGTGCCGCGTCAGGCCGCACCGAAGGAGCCCGCGGATTTTGAAGATCGGCTTCGCCAGTTTATGCAGGCGTCCGACAGCAAACTTTCCGAGCTGCGTTATTTAGAGAAGAAGGGCGGGAACCGCCGTGGCGGCGGCCGTCGGTAGAGGGAAATGGAGAGCAGGGCCGTGGGAATCACACCCGCGGCCCTGCTTTTCCAATATGGGGCTTTCTTTTAGAGGGTGCATCCAGTCGGCCAAATAAAAAGACGTCCCCGAGAAGGGACGCCTAGTAAAAGCCTGGCATTTCAAGGGAAATGCCCATTGGTTGAGCTGCATCTACAAGTTAACCATAAATTTCCATATTAGTCAAGAGAGATGCAAAAGAAAGAAGGAGCATAGATATGCTGATTATCAATGGAGTGATCCACCGGATGGATGGGCCAACCATTTTAAAGGGATACATCCGAATCTGCGGGACAAAAATCGCGGAGGTCGGAGCCATGGAGGACTGCCCTAAGGATTGGGAGGGAGAGATCCTTGACGCACAGGGTGGTCATATCCAGCCGGGATTTATTGACGCACATTGTCATCTTGGGGTTTTTGGAGACGGTGTGGGCATTGAGGGGGACGACGGAAACGAGGCCACCGATCCCTGCACGCCCCATTTGCGGGCCATTGATGCCATCAACCCTCAGGACCGCTGTTTTCAGGAGGCACGGGAGGCGGGAGTTACCACTGTGCTCACCGGGCCTGGCAGCTCCAATCCCATCAATGGACAGTTTGCGGCCATTAAGACCAATGGCCGATGGGTGGATGCCATGGTGGTTAAGGCACCGGCGGCCATGAAGCTGGCACTGGGGGAGAATCCAAAATTAAACTACCACGAGCGGCATGAGAGCCCCAGCACCCGTATGGCCACAGCGGCGGTGATCCGGGAGAATCTGTCCAAGGCAATGGAGTACCAGGAAAAGCTGGAGCGGGCGGAGGAGGATGAGGAGGAGAAGCCCGATTACGATGCCAAGCTGGAGGCCCTGCTCCCTGTGGTGCGTGGTGAGCTTCCGGTGCATATTCACGCCCATCGGGCGGATGATATTGCCACGGGCATTCGCATCTGCAAGGAATTTGGTCTAAAGTATGTCATTGTCCATGGAACAGAGGGGTATCTCATTGCGGATCTGCTGGCCAAGGAGGGGGCCGGTGTCATTACAGGGCCCTGTCTGGGGGATCGCTCCAAGCCGGAGCTTGTCAATCAGACTCTGGAGGCCCCGTCCATTCTCCAGCGATCCGGAGTGAAGGTGGCCATTTGTACAGACCATCCGGAGACGCCCATTCAATATCTGCCCCTGTGTGCGGCGATGGCCATGCGTGGAGGAATGGACCCGGAGAGTGCTCTGGCGGCCATTACCATCTGGGCCGCCGAGCTGGCCGGACTGGGGGACCGCTTAGGCTCCCTGACGCCAGGGAAGGACGCCGACCTCACGATAACCAGTGCCCATCCCCTCAACTGGATGAGTCGGGTACGCCTGGTTGTGATGGACGGCAAGGTGATCGAGAATCGGTTATAAAGAAACTGCCATTCCCGGAAAAACCGGGAATGGCAGTTTTTCATCTATGGGGCGAGGGACAATCAGGCATCCTCAATAATGCCGTAATTTCCATCGTTGCGGCGATAGACCACGGCGAAGGAACCGTCAGACTCCTCATCTCGGAAGGCAAAAAAGCTGTGGCCCAGCAGATTCATCTGCAAGATAGCCTCGTCACGCGTCATAGGCTTCATGGGGAAGGATTTGGTGCGGACGATCTGGTACTCGCCCTCCTCAGGAGCATCGGGGACGAGAGAAAATACCTCTTCACTGGCGTCCACGGAACGCTCAAAGGCACCCTGGCGGAGACGCTTCTCCAGACGGGTCTTATTCTTCCGAATTTGCCGCTCAAGGGAGGCAACCGCAGCGTCAATGGATGCGTGCATATCAGAGGAGCTTTCCGAGACACGGAAAATCGTACCACTGGACCGGATGGTCATTTCTACGACATTCCGATCCTTTTCCACACCGAAGGTGAGGGAAGCGGTGGCATCTTCTTTAAAGAAACGCTCCAGCTTTCCTACTTTTTTCTCCGCATAGTGGTGGAAGTAGTTGGGTACATTCACCTTTTTGTCCGTAAACACAAACTTCATACTTGTTCCGCTCCTTTCGTCCAAACCTGGACATGAGTGGGAGGGGAAGTACCGGAAAGAGGGGTTCCCCTCCTATGGCTTTATTATACCATAAGTGGAGGAAAAATCCACCCTTTCCTGTATAAAATATATAACACGGCACAAGAGGCGGTCAAGAGATCGGAAGCCAGGATATATCCAGCTCGGTCGGGGTAATCACGGTCTCGGGATGGACCAGGGGCCCGTGGAAATCGCTGCCTGCGGAGACATGGAGTCCATAGGTTTTTGCCAGATCCAGATAAAGCCTCACCTGCTGAGGGGAATGCTTGGGATAGAAGCACTCCAGCCCATCAAGCCCCTGCTCCTTCAGCTGGGCAAGAAGGGCATACAGCCTGTCATCCGAATAGCCGATCTGGTAGGGATGTGCCATAACGGCCATTCCGCCGGCGTCATGGATGGCGGCAATGCAGTCCGCCGCCGGAGCCTTGAAGCGTTCAATTCGCTTATACTCACTGGTGTCCAGATAGCGGTCGAAGGCCTCCCGGGTGGAGGAGACATAGCCCCGCTTCAGGAGGACCTGGGCAAAGTGGGGGCGGGCGATGATGCTGCCCCCGGCCGCCGCCTCCACCTCCTCTAAGGAGATGTGAACGCCCTTCTCCTTCAGAAAATCAAGAATCCGGAATTTCCTCTCATCCCGGCTGTCCTTCATTTTCTGACAGAGGTCGTGGAGGGCGGAGTGAGCCAGAGAAAAGCCCAGGCCCAAAATGTGGAGATTCCGCTCCTCCTGAGCACCCAGCTCCACGCCGGATACCACGGTGATCCCCAGTGTCTGTCCGGCGTCCAGTGCCTCCGGTACGCCGTCCAGGGTGTCGTGGTCGGTTACCGCCAGACACTCCACCCCCGCCTCCTTGGCCAGTGCCGCCAGCTGGGCGGGGGGATACTGCCCATCCGAGGCGGTGGAGTGGGTGTGCAGGTCTACCATGTATTTCATGAAATCAGCTCCTTACCCTTTGTGTCCGCTTCACTGCGGACAGAAGGCCGCTTCAATCCGCTCTACAAGCTCCAACGGGGTATGCTCCCCGTCGTTCTGGATGATGAGGTGGGACTGGGAGGGCTCATCAAAGGGCAGATCAATGCCCACTACGTTGTGGCCGGAGGTATAGAGCCCCTTTTGGTTGCGGGTCATCAGAGTCTCCTTTTTCACCCGGACATAGATCTCCCGGTAATTGGTGATGTTCTCCCGGTTCCAGGCCCGCACCTGGTGGAACATGGAGATGGAGCAGCAAACCACATCAATCCCCTGATCGGAGAGCAGCTTGCACACCCGGAAGATCCGGCTGGCCCAGTGAAGGCGGGACTCGTGGGTATAGCCGCTGTCCTCCCCGAAGACAGGGCGGATCTGGTCGCCGTCCAGAAAGACCACATTGGGCTTTTTGGCGTGAAGGCGGCGGTAAAAGAGGCCGCCCAAGGTGGTTTTACCGGCACCGGACAGGCCGGTAAAGAAATATACAGTTCCTTTTTCGTTCATAGGTTCTCCTTAGTGATAGAGGGGCTGGTCCAGAAGCTCGGGGTCCAGCTTGAGGAGGGGGATCAGGTGGCGGAGCTCCATTTGGGTGTTGGTGAAGGGCAGGTCTTTGAGAAGAGTTTTGCCGATTTGGATGCGATCCTTCATGATCATTTCCATATATCGATCCCGATCCTTCCTGGCAATCTCTCTGGCCTCCTCCTCCGACTTGTTATGCATATCCATCTGCATATGGTATATAGATTCCTCGTGGCTATAGGCGGACAGCTCGTCCAGACGGTGCATTTCATGTGACTTCGTTTGGACCCACTCCTCGTCCACCGGCTCCCCCTTGTAGTAGTGGAAGTCGTAGCCATAGGCCTCATAGGCGTCCCGCATAAAGTACTCCAGAAAGGCCCGGTCCGCCTCGCCCGCATAGTCGTCATAGGTGCGGTACACCGCTGCGGTACTAAAGCCAATATCATTTCCCGGCAGGCTCTCCGGGTTCAGGCCGCTGTTGCTGGAGCAGTAGGTCATGCTGCTGGTGTAGGGGATGTCCAGAAATTCCGCCAGGGCGGTGAAGGTGGCCTTGGGGTTCAGCTTGCCGTCCTCAAAGCGGACCAGCACGCTGTCCTTGAAGAGGCGGTCCCGGGGGTCCATCCAGTAGGTGCGGTTTAACAGAACCGATGATAAGGGATCTCCCAGATGACCGTAATGATCCTCCTCCTCTTTATTCGAATGCAGAAAACGGTCATACGCAAAGCGAATTGAGGCGGCGTAGCTGGTGGTGGGCCGCCGCATGGGGACAAAGGTCTTGATGTATTTGAACCCCAGGAACAGGGGGGAGGTGCGGATCCGGTCATACTGCTCTGAGTGGAGGGTGCACAGCCCGGCTTTGCCATAGACGTTTATGGAGAAGTTGATATTGCCAAAGTGGGGCTGGAAGAAGAGGGCGGGGACGATCCGGGCTGTCTTGTCCAGCCCCCTCTGAAAGCCTGTCCGCCCAAGAAAGAGGGCCACCAAGAGATCCTTGTCAGTGGGATTTTTGATGTGGGCCAGCTTTTGTGCGATGCCCTCCTCCAGATCCTTCCGACGGAGCCGATCCCGGATTTCCTTTACCCGCTTCTGGATGGTGTCAAACATGACGCTTTCAAAAATCAGCAGGTTTGGATGGTGGTGGAAGATCTCATTGAAGAAGTCTCCTCCGTTGTGGGCACTCAGCTGGGTGTGCCAGATGAGGCGGTTGACCTCTCGTACCCCAAGAGGCTTTACCGGGTACTGGCTGTAGTCGATGCCGAAGCGGGCCTGAAAATCAATGGGGTACTGGTCGATTTCCTCCTCAAAGAGAAAGACAAATTTTTCGCCCTTTAACAGCTTTTGAAAGTCCAGGCACTGGAGATAGTTGCAGAATTTAATCCAGTCCGTATAGTGGAGGTAGATGTGATTTTCCCGCCCCACCCACTCACTTTTCCGAACTGTGTCATTTAGG
>JAHHSE010000083.1 GCA_020025395.1 Oscillospiraceae bacterium | reverse complement strand
CCGGGAGGAGCTGATGACCCTGCCCGGAATCGGAGAAAAGCGGGCGGCGGACATTGTGGCCTATCGGGAGGCAAACGGCCCGTTTCCGGTGCCGGAGGCCCTTTCCGATGTGCCGGGAATCGGTGAGGTTACATTGGAGAGATGCCTGGACCTCATTTCAGTAGGAGGATAGGAAATGGCAAAGATCTTGGTGATAGACGATGAAAAGATATTGGTAAAGGGCATCAAATTCAATCTGGAGAATGAGGGATATGAGGTTGATGTGGGATATGACGGAGAAGAAGCGGTAGAGAAGGCCGGAAGGGGCCGATATGACCTTCTGATTCTGGACCTGATGATGCCGAAAATCGACGGACTCCAGGCCTGTATGCAAATTCGGGAATTCTCCACGGTACCCATTATCATGCTCACCGCCCGAAGCGAGGACACGGATAAGATTATCGGCTTTGAGTGCGGGGCAGACGACTATATGACGAAGCCCTTTAATATTTTGGAGCTGAAGAGCCGGATTCGGGCCATTCTGCGCCGGGCCGGAAGCACGGAGAAGAAGGAACGCGCCAGTCGGATCGGGCATGGCTCCATTTTGCTGGATACAGACGAGCGGGCGGCCTGGAAGGATGGAAAGGCGGTGGATCTGACCGCCAAGGAATTCGATTTAATGGAGCTTCTGCTCCGTAATCCGGGCCGGGTATACAGCCGGGAAAATCTGCTCAATCTGGTCTGGGGCTATGAATATGTAGGCGATTACCGAACGGTGGATGTTCATGTCCGCCGCCTTCGGGAAAAGCTGGAGCGGGATCCGGCCAACCCGGAATACATCCTCACCAAGTGGGGAGTGGGGTATTATTTGAAGCATACCTGATTGGGGGCTTACGGCTCTCTGGAAGGGAGGCAATGAGATGGGAAAAGAGGAAGTGCGCCGGGTTTCTCTGCTGCATTCTCTGCAATTTAAATATGCACTTACCTATA
This sequence comes from Oscillospiraceae bacterium, assembly GCA_020025395.1. GTDB lineage: Bacteria > Bacillota > Clostridia > Oscillospirales > Oscillospiraceae > JAHHSE01. Next base: position 5,797 of record JAHHSE010000083.1, on the reverse strand, counting down.
TGGCGGTGATCGGTCTGGTGCTGCTCCTGTTAAACACCTATCCCATTCTGGCCTCTCAGGATCTGGTGTTTCAATCCAAGCAGGCCTCCCTGCAAAACCGGGCGGCCGTACTCTCCAGTTCTTTGGGTGTGTCAGACACTCTGACTCCGGAGGGGGTTTCCCAAGCCATGGAGGTGCTGGGAGATTCCTCTCTGACCCGGGTGTTGGTGACAGATTCTGCCGGACTGATCCTCTATGATTCGGAGGGAGAGGAGAGCCTCTATCACTATGCTCTGTTCTCGGAGCTTTACGGGGCCCTTTCCGGTCTGGATGTCTTTCACTCCCAATATCAGGGAGAGACCCTTTCCAGCTGTGCGGCAACCCCCATCACCTACCGTAATCTAACCCTGGGGGCGGTGTACCTCTGGGAGGTGGATACGGAGCAGGGGGCCTTGCTCCTCAATCTTCGGACCACCCTGATGAACATCTCCATTGTGGTCTGTGTCCTGGTGGTACTCTGCTCGGTGTTTTTCTCCAAAGCCCTCAGCCGACGGATTGGGGACCTGTTTCATGCCATTGCCATTGTTCGGGAGGGAGAGTACAGCCATCGGGTAGAGCTGGTGGGCAAGGATGAGCTGTCCCTTCTGGCGGATGAGTTCAACGACCTCACCCATCGGCTTCAGGTCACAGAAGAGGCGCGGCGGCGCTTTGTCTCGGATGCCTCCCATGAGCTGAAGACCCCGCTGGCCTCCATCCGCCTCCTGACCGACTCCATCCTTCAAAGCCCGGAGATTGATTCGGAGACGACCAGAGAGTTTGTGGCGGATATTGGAGGGGAGGCCGACCGTTTGACCCGGATCTCAGAAAAACTCCTCACCCTGACCCGGCTGGATGCCCATATGGAGCAGGCCCGAAGTCCGGTGGCGATGTCTCCGGTGGTGGAGAAGGTGGCCCGAATGCTGGCCCCTTTGACCCGGGCCGGGGAGGTGTCGCTGAGGCTGGAGCTGGATCCGGACTGCGTGGTTTTTGCCACCAGAGACGATCTCTCTCAGATCGCGTTTAATCTGATGGAAAATGCGGTGAAATACAACCGTCCGGGAGGGGAGGTCCGGGTGATAACCACCCACAACCGGGAGAAGGCGGTATTCATGGTGAAGGATACCGGGATCGGAATCCCGCAGGAGGATCAGGGGAAGATTTTTGACCGCTTTTATCGGGTGGACAAGGCCCGTTCCAGAGCGGCGGGCGGAACCGGCCTGGGCCTCTCCATCGTAATGGATACCGTACAGCAAAACCGGGGTGAGATCACCGTGCGTTCTGAAGTGGAAAAGGGAACTGTCTTTATCGTTTCGTTTCCTCTTTGCAAGGAGGTGGGGGAATGAAACGAATTCTGTTTCTGACGATTTGCCTGGGGCTTCTCCTCTCGGCCTGTAAACCGGGGGAGGAGGGGAAGGGGGAGAGGGAATACGATCTCTACTTTCGCCCGGACGACTATACATCAGGAGCGGCTCTTTGTCCCCAGAGGGTAGAGATTCCGGCGGATCAGCCCCAAGAGGAGGCCCTTTTGACTGCTCTGCTGGAAGAGCCGGCCAGACAGAATCTGCGCACCCCCTTTCCTCCGGGGGTGGAGCTTCACTCCTGGACCCTGGACAAAGAGGGGATCCTCCATGTGAATCTGTCAGAGGAATATGGTGGACTGTCCGGGATGGATCTGACCCTGGCGGACTATTCGATTGCCCTTACCCTTTGTCAGCTGGATACGGTAAAGGGGGTTTCCATAACAGTAGAAACAAACATCATCCCCTTTCGATACCATCAGCTCCTCCGCCCGGAGGATGTCTTTCTCACCCTTCCTGAGGTTCAGAAAAAGGGTGAGGGACCCACAGTTTCATTGGAAAGGAAGAAACAGCCATGCAAGATTTTAAGATGAGTACCAATTGCCTCCACGCCGGATACACCCCGAACAATGGGGAGCCTCGAAACATCCCCATTGTTCAGTCCACTACCTTCCGGTATGAGACGGGAGAAGCCATGGGAGCCTTGTTCGATCTGGAGGCGGAGGGATATTTTTACTCCCGCCTTCAGAATCCCACCAACGACCGGGTGGCCTCCAAGCTTGCGGCACTGGAGGGAGGGACCGCCGCCATGCTGACCTCCTCTGGACAGGCGGCGAATTTTTACGCCATCTTCAATATCTGCTCCTGCGGAGATCATGTGGTGGCCTCCTCCGCCCTCTATGGAGGTACATTCAACCTTTTCTCCGTGACCATGAAGCGTATGGGGATCGAGTTTACCTTCGTATCCCCGGACTGCGCTCCGGAGGATCTGGATGCGGCCTTCCGGCCCAACACCAGGGCGGTATTTGGAGAGACCATCGCCAACCCGGCCCTGAAGGTGCTGGATATTGAGGTCTTTGCCCAGGCGGCCCATCGCCATGGGGTGCCTCTGATTTTGGACAATACCTTTGCCACTCCGGTCAATTGCCGTCCCTTCCGATGGGGGGCCGATATTGTGGTGCATTCCACCACCAAGTACATGGACGGACACGCCCTCACCGTGGGTGGGGCCATTGTGGATTCGGGGAAGTTTGACTGGACGCGGTACCCGGACAAATACCCCGGACTCTGCACCCCGGATGAGAGCTATCACGGTATCACCTATACCGAGCGCTTCGGTCTGGCCGGAGCCTTTATCACCAAGTGTACTGCGCAGCTGATGCGGGATTTCGGAGCGATACAGTCCCCACAGAATGCCTTTTTGTTGAATGTGGGCCTGGAGACCCTGCCTTTGAGAATGGAAAAACACTGTGCCAATGCGATGGCGGTGGCCCGGTATCTGGAGCGCCACCCCAAGGTGGAGTGGGTCATCTACCCCGGTCTGCCCGGCAGCAGGGACAAGGCCCTGGTGGAAAAGTATATGCCGAACGGCACCTGCGGCGTGGTTTCCTTTGGGGTCCGGGGAGGACGGAACGCAGCGTCCAAGCTGATGGCGGGGCTGTCTTTGGCTTCTATTGCCACCCATGTAGCGGATGCCAAGACCTGCGTCCTCCATCCTGCCTCCACCACCCATCGGCAGATGTCCGACGAACAGCTGGCCTCCGCCGGGGTCTCTCCCGATCTCATCCGGCTCTCGGTGGGGATCGAGGATTCCGAGGACATTCTGGCGGACCTGGAGACCGCCTTGTCCCAGGTCTAAAAAAGGTGTTCTGCAAGTTTTATAAAAATACTTGCGCAGGGGGAGAATATCCTTTATAATACAATCCAGCCAAACAGGAAGAAAATTCCGTGAATGGACAGGTGTTTACGGGAAGATTCTGTCTGTATCACAAATCTGAAGGAAAATCCGAGGTGTCTGTCATGTCTATCTCCAATTCATATCTGCAAGGTATCTATGACTCTCTGGCAGAAAAAAGCACCCATGAGCCGGAATTTCTCCAGGCGGTCTATGAGGTGCTGGAATCCCTCTGCCCGGTGGTGGAAAAGCGCCCTGACTTTGTAAAGGCAGGGATTTTTTCCCAGATTGTGGAGCCGGAGCGGGTGCTCCAGTTCCGTATCTCCTGGGTGGATGACGCGGGGACCGTCCGAGTGAACCGGGGCTATCGGGTGCAGTTCAACTCCGCGATCGGTCCTTATAAGGGAGGACTGCGGTTCCACCCAAGCGTCAATCTCTCCATTATCAAATTTTTGGGATTTGAGCAGATCTTTAAAAACGCCCTCACAGGCCTTCCCATCGGCGGGGGCAAAGGCGGATCCGACTTTGATCCCAAGGGGAAGTCGGATGGGGAGATCATGCGTTTCTGCCAGGCGTTTATGACCGAGCTGCAGCGGCATATCGGGGCGGATACCGATGTGCCCGCCGGGGATATTGGAGTAGGCGCGCGGGAGATCGGCTATCTCTTCGGTCAGTATAAGCGGATTCGCAATGAGTTTACCGGGGTGCTGACCGGAAAAAAAGCGGGCTTGGGGGGATCTCTGGCCCGTACCGAGGCCACCGGATACGGCCTGTGCTATTTTACCAAGGAGATGCTGGCGGCGGAGGGGGAGGACTTCTCCGGGAAACGGGTGGTCATTTCCGGAAGCGGCAATGTGGCTTTGTACGCCTGCCAAAAGGCGATCCGGCTGGGTGCGAAGGTGGTGGCCATGTCGGACTCCGGCGGCTATATAGTGGATGAGAACGGTATTGATTTTGAACGGATGCGTGAGATGAAAGAGGTCCGGCGGGCCAGAATCCAGACCTATGTGGATGAGGTGCCCACTGCGCAGTATGTGAGCGGCTGCCGCGGGATTTGGTCGGTCCCCTGTGATATCGCTCTGCCCTGTGCCACCCAGAATGAGTTGGATTTGGATGGGGCTCGGATGCTGGTGGAGCATGGCTGCATGGCGGTGGCAGAGGGGGCCAATATGCCCTCCACACCGGAGGCGGTAAGTTTCTTCCGGGAGAAGGGGATTCTCTTTGGACCCGCCAAGGCCGCCAATGCGGGAGGAGTTGCCACCTCCGCTCTGGAGATGAGCCAAAATTCCCAGCGCCTGAGCTGGAGCTTCGAGCAGGTAGACGGAATGCTCCATGATATTATGAAGGAGATCTATCAAAATGCCGCCGCTGCCGCCAAAGAGTACGGTCAGGAGGGCGACCTGGTCACCGGAGCCAACATTGCCGGCTTTCTGAAGGTGGCGGAGGCCATGCTCTGGCAGGGAGTCATCTTCTGATCCCGAAAAGAGGTCAGAATATGGAAGAGGCCCCGGTTTGCGCCAAAGCGCAGACCGGGGCCTCATTGCGGCCGTTAAAGGCCCAAACCTTTGCTTACCTTCACCACGAAGTCCTGGACATTGGTAACAATGCTCTTTGCGGAGAGACTGCCCCGATCCCCCAGCTTGTTTACAGAAAATTCGGAGACATCCACGCTGTAAAAATAGACCTGGCGGATGGTTCCGTCGGGCATGACCCGAAAGGAGGGCGTCATATTTCCGGTGGCAACGGAGTGGAGGGTGGTGGCCATGCAGATAACCGTGGTGGCCTTCCGCACACAGTCCCGCATGGCATTTTGTCCCTCATACACATTTCCATATACTTCAGGGAGGGGACCGTCATCACGGATAGAGCCAACCAGAACGAAGGGGACATCCTTCTGGACACAGCTGTAAATAATCCCATCCTGAATGTTTTCCTTGCGTATGAATTCCGGGATGGAGCCATGGAGGTTGACTTTGTTGATGGTGTCAATGTGGTTGTAATGCCCGCAGGGCCGGCTGCGCTGGGTATAGATGTCCTGACCCAGGGCGGTTTTCAGATAGGCCCCCTCCAGGTCGTGGGTGGCGAGGGCATTTCCGGCCAGGAGGGCGTCCACATAGCCATTCATCACCAGCTTGGAAAAAGCCAGACGGGCGTTGTGATCAAAGGCGCAGGCGGGGCCTAAGACCCAGACGACATAACCATGCTCCTTTTCGTGGCGGAGCAGGTCATAGATGTTGTCATAATCCATGGAAAAGGCGGTCTCACGGGAGCGGCCCTGACGGAAGGTGAAGGGTTCCTCCTGATCCTGGGTGGGCGCCGCGAATCCGTCGGTATGGACAAAGATCCCATCCTCCCCATGCTCGGTTCGGCCTGTGAAGATCAGGTCACCCTGCTTCAGATTGCGGAATTCCCTGGTTTGAATGGCCCCGTTTTCATAGACCGCCACGCAGTCCATACGGCTTTCCTCCGCCAAAAGCCAGGTGCCCTTCACCTTGAAGTATTCGGGGAAGATAGTGGTGGCGTGATAATGCTCAGGGGCCACCTTATCCTTGGGGGCGGGAACCAGCCGGGCGTCTGGGGCAGAGAG
>JAHHSE010000082.1 GCA_020025395.1 Oscillospiraceae bacterium | reverse complement strand
CCGGGGTTGGGACCCTGTCCGGCAGCGGAAACGGAACCGGACGGCTGGAGCTTGCCGCCTTTATGCTGGGCTGGGCGGGGCTTTCGGTCCACTGTCAGGTACTCTCCTTCGTGGGGGGGAGCGGCCTGTCGGTCCGACCTTATTTTGTGGGAAAGCTTCTCCACGGCGGCCTGTCCGCCCTCTTTACCGCGGGGCTGGCCCGGTGCTTCCCCACGGCGGTCCCCGTCTCCATCGCCCTGGCGGAGCAGGTGGAGGACCTTACCCGCCTGGACTTCTCCACCGCCCTCACCCTCTCCACCACCGCCGCCTTTTTGGTCTGGCTGATCTTTTTTCTTCTGGCGCTTTATGCCATTTGGAAAAACAGTGGAAAACGACGGAAAAAGATGATATAATCATAAAATGCGAACCATTGGGACGGAAGGTCCATTCCCCTGTCTTAAACTCATTCCGGAGGGACTCCCCATGCTTTTTCAAAAATCCATCGACCCCCGCTGTACCTACTGTGCCCAAGGCTCCTTTCTGGAAAAGGATGAGGTCCTCTGCCCCAGAAAAGGGGTGGTCTCCGCCGGCTACCACTGCCGCCATTTCCAATATGACCCCTTTAAGCGAGTCCCCCCTCCCCCCCCGGCGGCGGACTTTTCCAACCTGAAGGATGAGGATTTCGTCCTGTAAACAGCAGCGGAGCGTATCGGGTTTCGATACGCTCCGCTGCTCCGTTTTCTCAAAAACCTCCCGAACAAAGCCGTTTCCCCGTCCGTTCTCACAGAAGGATCACACCGGCGTCACGGCAGACCCGGATGGTATCCTCGTCCCAGATGCCGGCCTGGACCTCTCCGATATGAGCCTTGCCCAGCAGCTGGAGACAGAGCCGGGACTGACCGATCCCGCCCCCGATGGTCAGGGGGAGGTCCCCGCTCAGGAGCATTTTATGGAACTGGAAGGCTCGACGGTCCTCACAGCCGGACAGAGTCAGCTGCCGGTCCAGGGTCTCTGCGTCCACCCGGATTCCCATGGAGGACAGCTCCACCCCCTGATTCAAAATGGCGTTCCACACCAGAATGTCCCCGTTTAAGGTCCAGTCATCATAGTCGGGGGCACGGCCGTCATGCTTTTTCCCCGACCTCAGCACCCCGCCGATCTGCATGAGGAAGGTGGTGGGATGCGCCTTCACATAGGCGTTCTCCCGCTCCTTTGGGGTAAGCTCCGGATAGAGATCCTCCAGCTCCTGGGTGGTGACAAAGCTCACCTCCCGGCTCATCAGGTCCAGGGGGACCAGCTGGGGAAAGATGGCCCGCAGGGTGGTCTGGGTCTCACACATGGCATCCACAATGCGCTGGACCGTATCCCGCAGACAGGTCTCGTTCCTGTCCCTGGGGGCGATGACCCGCTCCCAGTCCCACTGGTCCACATAGACCGAGTGGAGGTTGTCCGGCACCTCCTCCCGGCGAATGGCGTTCATGTCGGTGTACAGCCCCTCTCCCACGGAAAACTGATAGCGGTAAAGGGCCATCCGTTTCCACTTGGCCAGGGAGTGGACCACCTGGGCATCCCGTCCGGCGGCAGGCACATCGAAGGTGACCGCCCGTTCCACTCCGTTTAAGTCATCGTTCAGTCCGGAGGAGGCCTCCACAAAGAGGGGGGCGGAAACCCGACGGAGATTGAGGGCCCCGCAAAGGGTATCCTCAAAAAGCCGTTTCAAAAGGCCGATGGCCTTCTGTGTGTCATACAGATTGAGGCGGGAAGCGTAATGCATAGGGATCTCGGAGCGCTCCATGGCAGTCCCTCCAATTTTTAAAATGTGATTTTTGTATTATACTGCCTTCCTCCGCCAAACACAAGGAAAAGATTGGAGTTTCCGGGAAACAGGCAGAAAAAACAGGCTCCGCAACCTCCGGTTGCGAAATCTCCATCCCTGTCATGTTGATTCGCAACCGGATTTTCGGTAGAATCCAAGTAGAATTCATTCCAATCAATCAAGGGGGTTATTCAAATGAAGCTGGCGGAAAAGATTTGCGGTTGCAGAAAGAAGAAGGGCTTGTCTCAGGAGGCGCTGGCGGAGCAGCTTGGGGTCTCCCGTCAGGCGGTGAGCAAGTGGGAGCTGGGGGAGTCCGAGCCGGATGCGGGCAAGCTGAGGCGTCTGGCGGACCTCTTTCAGGTCTCTGTAGACTGGCTCCTCTCTGAGGAGGACCCGGTAGAGGAGGGACCCCAGCAGGTCAAACCAGGCACTGCCGCCAAGGAAGCGCCCCTCTCCCCGGAAGCATTTCCGGGGGTTGTGGGCAGGCTGGTGCGAAGGTATGGCTGGCTGGCCGGGCTCCTTCTCTCTCTGTGGGGGGGATTTTTGGCCCTGATGGGCGGTCTTGCCCGGTTTGTCTCTCAAAGGATGTTTATGGGCATTGAAGAGACCTTCGGTTCCGAGACCCTGTCCCATAACCCTGTCTATCTGGTCGGGGGGTTCCTCCTCCTCTTCGGCCTGATCGTTTTGGCGGCGGGGGTGATGCTGGCGCTCTTTCTAAAGAAGAAGTCCAGGTGACCTTCCGAACCTCCCAAAGAAAGCCGTTGTTCCGGGAGAGGGCGGAGGAGCTTAAAGGGGCAATGCCCGCCCTAAATGGGGTCAAATGCCCCGCAGCCCTTGCAAAGCAAGGGCCGGCAAAGCGAAGCGCTTTCCGGTTTTTAACACCGGGAAAGGCTCTGCATGAGAAAGGCTGTCGGAAAGGTCACGGACTTTTCCGACAGCCTGAGCGGTGGGACCGGCTAAAGTCCCGCCGCTTTTTTTAGGACCCTGCTCCCATCGGTCCCAGTACAATGGGCTGAAGCTGCTCCCCCTTTAGGGCGGAGGCCAGCGTCTGAACCGTCAGATCAAAATCCGCCACCAGACTTCTGGGCTTTCCCGCCGGGTCGTCCTGCCGGAAGGGTACGAAATAAAAGTCCCTCCGGTTCAGCAGCTTTCCGATGTTCTCCCCGGAGCCTGACAGACCGTCGTTGGTGGAGACCGCCAGAATCACCGGCCTGCCGTTTCTCAAATGGGACTTCGCCGCCATGGTTACGCTGGTATCCGCAATGCCATTGGCCAGCTTTCCCAGCGTGTTTCCCGTACAGGGGCAGATCACCAGGGCGTCCAGCAGCTTTTTGGGGCCGATAGGCTCCGCCTCCTTGATGGAGGCAATGGGTCTCCGCCCACAGATCCGCTCCATCTCCATCATCCACTCGTGGGCCTCCCCAAACCGGGTATCGGTGACGGTTCCCCCCTCCGAGACGATAGGGATCACCTGACTCCACCGGGCCGCCACCTCCTCCAAGGCATCCATGGCCCGGCTGTAGGTACAATAGGAGCCGCAAAAGGCAAATCCGATTCTTCCCTCTTCCATTTTATATCCCCCTCTCCCTCAAAATGTGATAAACGGTCTGCTGGATAGCCCGACCCGCTGTCACCGGGGCCACCTTTCCGGGGAGGGACAGGGCCCAGATCACCGGAACCCCCAGCTTTTTGGCGGCGTCCAGATCCACTCCCCCAGGCTTGGAGGCCACATCGATCACCAGACAGTTCGGTTTCAAATCCGCCAACATCTCCCCTGTGAGGACTCTGGCCGGAATGGTGTTGAGGACCAGGTCATACCCGCACAGCCAGCCGGGGAGGTCCCGCAGGAGCTGGGCCGTGCAGCCATCTGCCTCCGCCCAGGCCAGCTGCTCATATTTTCTGGCCCCCACCGTGACGAAGGCCCCCAGTCCCCGGAGCTGACGGGCCAGAATCTTTCCAATCCGCCCATAGCCCAGCACCAAAACCCGACAGCCGTGGAGGGTAATGGGCAGATTTTCCATGGCAAGCTGGAGGGCGCCCTCCGCCGTGGGTACCGCGTTGGCCACCACCAGCTCCTCCCGCTGGAAGTAATCCTGAAGGATCACCCGCTTTTCCTCTGCCAGGGCGGCGGTTTTCTCCCCGATGAGTCCGCCCAGGGCCAGCTGTCCCGGAGCCATGGCGGAGAAAATCTCCTCCATGGGCAGAACCCGCTTGGAAAAGGGGGTCAGGACCGCACCCCCTTCCCCCGCCGCAGGCAGGGGCAGAATCACGCAGTCCGCCTGACGGATGTGGGTCAGATCGCCGGCCTCCCGAACCGTTTCCTGATGCTCCGCTGCCTGTTCCAATCCATAGGTATGTACGGTATTTCCATCTTCGGCCAGCAGTTCCGCCAGCTTTGCCTGGCGCAGATCTCCGCCGACCACCCAAAAATGCCTGGCTCTCATAGACACGCCTCCTTTACCCCACATTCTATGCCTGTCGGGTTCCTGTTGCTCCTTCATGCGCCTCTTCCCTCCCGGACCGTCTTTTTTCTCTGTTTGACAGACTGGTGCCGGTAAGGTACAATAGCAACAAACGATTGGATTGAAACCGAACTTTGAAAGGACGACATCACCATGCTTTTTCATAACTATGAGCGCTATTCCTATCAGCGTGTCCCCCTCATCGAAACCATCTGCCAGCTCCGTTTTCCCTCCATTCTGAACATCGGGGCCCAGGAGCCTGCCGCTTTTCAGGAGGCCATCCGCCACGCATTCCCCCGCTATGCGGCTAAGACGGAGCAGCTTCCCCCCCGCCTGGTCAATCAAGGCACCCCGGAGCAGCGGCTGGAGCCTCAGCCCCCGGTCCAAAACTACAATTTTATCTCTGAGGACGGATTCTGGAAAATCAACCTCACCCGGGACTTCATCGCCCTCTCCACCCTGCGTTATACGGGCTGGGAGGACTTTGCCCAGAAGCTGGATCAGCCCCTGGCCAGCTTCCTCCAGATCTATCAGCCCGCCCCCTTTGAGCGCATCGGCCTCCGGTATGTGAATGCCTTCTCCCGGAAACGGCTGGGCCTGGAGGAAAGCGCCTGGAACGATTTGATGGAGCCTCCCTTCCTGGGCCCCATGGATGAGGACGACATCGTGGAATCCTCCGTCTCCAAATGTTCCATTGATCTGGAGGCCCGTCTGGCCGGCGATATCCTGATGAAGATGCACGCCGGCCCAGGCCTTTTGGGCGGAGGCAAGCAGGACCCCGAGGTGAAGTTCATCCTGGACGGGGACTTTGCCGCCCATGGCCAGATCACCCCCGATCAAATCCCCCAGCGTCTGGAGGCCATGCACCAGTACGCGGTGCGCCTCTTCCTGGGCTCCATGACCAATACCCTCTTCACCGCTCTGGGTCCCACGGAATCCAACGGATAACCCCTTCCCCGGCGACCCAGAAAAAGGCCTCCGGCCTTTGATTTGAAAGAGAGGTCCTGTTACAATGGATACCATGAATTACACCCTGCTCTGTGATTTTTATGAGCTGACGATGGGAAACGGGTATTTCCAGACCGGCATGGGCGATCAGATTTGTTATTTTGATGTCTTTTTCCGAGATGTCCCTGACGGGGGCGGGTTTGCCATTGCCGCCGGTCTCCAGCAGGTGGTGGAGTACATTCAACATCTCTCCTTTACGGAGGAGGATATCTCCTATCTCCGAGGGAAGGGCGGCTTTGACGAAACCTTCCTGGACTATCTCCGCACCTTCCATTTCACCGGGGATATCTGGGCGGTCCCCGAAGGCACCCCCATCTTTCCCCGTGAGCCTATTCTCACCGTTCGGGCCCCCGCCATTCAGGCCCAGTTCATTGAGACCTATCTCCTCCTCTCCCTCAATCACCAGTCCCTGATCGCCACCAAGTCCAATCGGGTGGTCCGGGCCGCCCAGGGCAGGCCGGTGAGTGAGTTCGGCTCCCGGCGGGCCCAGGGGCCTTCCGGTGCTCTTCTCGGAGCCAGAGCCTCTTATCTGGCCGGCTGCGCGGGCACCGCCTGTACCATGGCGGACAAACTCTATGGCTCCCCCGCCGGGGGAACCATGGCCCACTCCTGGATTCAGATGTTCCCCGACGAGTACACCGCCTTTAAGACCTATTGCCAGGTCTATCCCCACAACGCCGTCCTCCTGGTGGACACCTACAATGTCCTCCAGTCCGGGGTCCCAAACGCCATCAAGGCCTTTCAGGAGGTCCTGCTGCCCCGGGGAATCACCCACTGCGGCATCCGTCTGGATTCCGGGGACCTGACCTATCTCTCCCGCAAGGCCCGGAAGATGCTGGACGATGCCGGCCTCACCGACTGTAAGATTGTGGCCTCCAACTCTCTGGATGAGTACATCATCCGGGACCTTCTCCTCCAGGGAGCCAGGATCGACGCCTTCGGCGTGGGCGAGCGGCTCATCACCTCCAAAAGCGAGCCCGTCTTTGGCGGAGTCTACAAACTGGCCGCCGTGGAGGATGCCGGGGGAAACATTGTCCCAAAAATCAAGATCTCGGAAAATCCGGCTAAGATCACCATCCCCCACTTCAAAAAGGTCTATCGCCTCTTCGCCCGTGAGAGCGGAAAGGCCATCGCCGACCTCATCTGCCTCCACAACGAGGTGTTGGATGACAGCAAACCTCTGGAGCTTTTTGACCCTGATGCCACCTGGAAACGGAAAGTTGTCTCCGACTTTGTGGCCCGGCCTCTGCTGGCCCCCATTTTCCTGGGCGGAAGGCTGGTCTATGATCTCCCTTCCATGGAGGAGTCCAGAGCCTATTGCAAAGCCCAGATTGACACCCTTTGGGAGGAGGTCAAGCGATTCGAGTATCCCCATACCTACTATGTGGATCTTTCCCAAACACTCTGGGACATTAAGCAGGAGCTTTTGGAGCAGAACGGCTGACCCTCCCAAGTCCCCCGCTCCTCAAAAACAGCGTGTCAAAAAAGCCTCGCAGAGTTTGCCGCCGCAGCGGTAAATAAAATAGA
>JAHHSE010000081.1 GCA_020025395.1 Oscillospiraceae bacterium | reverse complement strand
CCCCCAGACCCTGCGCCTCATTCCCCCCATCCTCCATCTGGGCATCGGCTGCCGCCGAAACACCGGGGCGGACACCATTCGGGCCGGGGTGGCGCAGGTTTTTCAGCAGCATCACATTGATCGACGGGCGGTGAAGTGCGTGGCATCCATCGATTTGAAGGCGGACGAGGAGGGACTTTTGACCTTCTGCCGGGAAAATCGGTGGCCCGTCTCCTTTTATACGGCGGAGGAGCTTCAGCAGGTGAGCGGGGATGTTTCCCCCTCCTCCTTCGTCCGGTCAGTCACCGGGGTGGACAATGTCTGTGAACGGTCCGCCCTTCTGGGGGCAGACCATTTACTGGTAAAAAAAACAGCCGTAAACGGCGTAACCATAGCAGTTGCGGCTGAATATTTGGAGGTACATTTTGGGTAAGGTAATCGTTGTGGGCATCGGGCCTGGAAACTATGAAAATATGACCATTCGGGCCGATCTGGCCCTTCAGTGCTGTGATGTGATTGTGGGCTATCATGTCTATGTGGATCTGGTCCGGGAGCGGTACCCGGACAAGGAGTTCCTCACCACCCCCATGACCCAGGAGGCCAAACGCTGTCAGATGGCTCTGGACAAGGCGAAGGAGGGGCACACCGTCGCCATGGTCTGCTCCGGGGACAGCGGCATCTATGGAATGGCCGCGCTGATCTATGAGCTGCGGGGTGAGGAGAACACCCCCTCGGTGGAGGTGATTCCCGGCCTCACCGCCGCCTGCAGCGGTGCCTCCCTCCTGGGAGCCCCTCTCACCCATGACTTTGCCATCATCAGCCTCAGTGACCGGCTGACCCGGTGGGAGACAATTGAGGCCCGGCTGGAGGCCGCCGCGCAGGCCGACCTCTCCATGGTTCTCTATAACCCCGCCAGCAAGGGCCGTCCGGACCACCTCCGCAACGCCTGTGAGATTCTGCTCCGCCGCCTCCCTGAGGACCGGATCTGCGGTGTGTGCCGAAACATTGGCAGGGAAGGGGAATCCACAACCGTTCTGACTCTGGGGCAGCTCCGCACCGCCCAGATGGATATGTTCTGCACCGTCTTTATCGGAAATGGGATGACACGGCTGATTGACGGGAAAATGGTCACGCCAAGAGGGTATCGGGATGTCTAAGATCTGTGTCTTTGCCGGGACCACAGAGGGACGAAGGCTGATCGAATTTCTCTCCCGTCATCCGGTTTCCGTCACCGCCTGTGTGGCCACCGAGTACGGGGAAACCCTTTTGGGGCTTTCGGAAAATCTCACCGTCTCCGCCCGCCGTCTCTCTCCGGAGGAGATGGCGGACCTCCTCCAGCGGGAAGGCTTCGATCTGGTGGTGGATGCCACCCACCCCTATGCCGCAGCGGTTACAGAGGGCATTCTGACCGCCTGTCAGAGGACGGAAACCCCTTATCTCCGCCTCCTCCGGGATGCCGGTGCCCCGCCGGAGGATGCCTTTTTTGCGGAGACCCCCTCCCAAGCCGTGGATTTCCTGAATACGGCAGAGGGAAACATCCTCCTGACCACCGGGAGCAAGGAACTGGCGCCGGATACCGGAATCCGGGACTTTTCCGATCGTGTCTACGCCCGTGTCCTCCCCATGGAAGCCTCTCTGGAGGCCTGTCAGTCCGCCGGATTGAAGCCCTCCCACATTCTGGCCATGCAAGGCCCCTTTTCCGAGGAAATGAATCTGGCGATGCTCCATGGAATCTCCGCCAAATATCTGGTGACCAAGGACGGAGGGCAGGCGGGGGGCTTTGAGGAGAAGGTCCGGGCCGCCCGCGCTGCCGGGGTCAGACTGGTGGTCATCGGCCGTCCTCCCCAGAGGGAGGGGCTGACCCTGGCCCAGGTCCTGCAAACCCTCTGTGCCCGCTTTGGACTCTCCCCCAGCCCCAGTGTGGCCGTGGTGGGAATCGGCCCCGGTCATCCCAGCGCCATGACCAGGGAGGTCCTTACCGCCATTCAGGAGGCAGACTGTATCATCGGCGCCAGGCGGATGGTAGAGTCGGTCTCCCTTCCCGGTCAGGCTGTGTTCCACGGGGTCTCCCCCGCCTCCATCTCCGATGTCATCTCCGCCCACCCGGAGTACAGCCGGTTTGCAGTGGTCATGTCGGGGGATGTGGGCTTTTTCAGCGGAACCAAAAAGCTCCTCCCCCTACTCTCCCCGTATGAGGTCACCGTCCTTCCCGGCCTTAGTTCCCTGGTCTATCTCTGCGCCAAATTGCGGACCTCCTATGAGGATGTCCTGCCTGTCAGCCTACATGGCAGGAATCATGACATTCTCCCCGATATTCGGACCCATGGCCGGGTCTTCGCCCTGGTGGGGGGGAGGAACGGAATGGCGGATCTCTGTACCACCCTGTACGAGGGTGGGTTTGGCGAGGTGAAGGTCAGCATTGGGGAGCGGCTGAGCTACCCTGACGAGTCCATCACCGTGGGCCTTGCAAAGGACCTGATGCACGGAAGCTACGCCCCTCTCAGCGCAGCCCTGATCGAACACGCCCCTGCCGCTGAGACTGTGGTCACCCACGGCCTCCCGGATGAGGCCTTCCAGCGGGGTGGGGGAGTGTCCGGGGTGGTTCCCATGACCAAGAGCGAGATCCGCTCGGTCTGCCTCTCCAAGCTCCGCCTCACCCGGGACGCCGTCTGCTGGGATGTGGGGGCGGGCACCGGCTCTGTCGCCATTGAGATGGCCCTCCAGTCCGAAGGAGGCCGGGTCTACGCCATTGAGCAAAAGGAGGATGCCCTCTCCCTTCTGGAGGAGAACCGCCAGCGGTTCGATCTCTCCAATCTGACCATTGTCCCCGGAAAGGCCCCAGGGGTCTGTGAGGATCTTCCCGCCCCCACCCACGCCTTCATTGGGGGAAGCTCCGGGAATCTCCACGCCATCCTCACCCTTTTGCTGGAGAAAAATCCCTCGGTCCGCATTGTAGCCACCGCCATCGCTCTGGAATCCGTCGCCGAACTGACCGGCTGTCTGAAAGCCTTCCCCTTTTCCGAGACTGAGGTGGTCTCCCTGTCCGTAGCCAAGGGGAGAAAGGCCGGCCCCTACCATTTAATGACCGGGCAAAACCCCATCCATATTTTCACCATGCAGGCCAAAGGGGAGGGTGGATAATGCTGTCTCTCTGGGCCCTCCTTCTGGGATTTGGACTGGACCTTCTCTTGGGGGACCCCCATGGTTTTCCACATCCTGTGGTTTTCATTGGAAAACTCATCAGCAAAACAGAGGTCCTGGCCCGGAGGATCTTTCCCAAAACCAAGTGGGGGGAAAATGCCGCCGGGGGCTGTCTCTGGCTTTTTGTGGTGATCGTCTCCACCGCCCTTCCCCTGGGCCTTCTCTTCCTCTGCCACCAGATCAGCCCCTTCCTCCGTCTTGGGGTGGAAAGCCTGATGTGCTGGCAGATCCTGGCCACAAAGTCCCTCCGGACCGAGAGCATGAAGGTCTATGACAGCCTGAAAACCGGGGATCTGCAGGCCTCCCGTCAGGCGGTCTCCATGATCGTGGGCCGGGATACCCGGCGGCTGGACCGGGAGGGTGTGATTCGTGCCACGGTGGAAACCGTGGCGGAGAACACCTCGGACGGAATCGTTGCCCCCCTCCTTTTTCTCGCGGTGGGAGGAGCCCCTCTGGGCTTTTTCTACAAGGCGGTCAACACCATGGATTCCATGCTGGGCTATGTGGAGCCCCCTTACAAAAATATCGGCCTGGTGCCGGCGAAAATGGACGATGTGGTGAACTTCCTCCCCGCTCGAATCTCCGCCTTCCTCATGCTGGGGGCAGGCTGTCTTCTCAGGCTGGACGGAAGAAACGGATGGCGGATCTTCCGCCGGGACCGCTTTCACCACGCCAGCCCCAACTCCGCCCAGACCGAATCGGTCTGCGCCGGGCTTCTGGGTCTCCGCTTGGCGGGAGACGCCTGGTATCATGGGGTCCTGCATGAGAAGCCATACATCGGGGACCCTTTGCGGGATATTTCGGAGGAAGACATCCCCCTCTCCTGCCGCCTTCTCTATGTCACCGCCTTTCTCTCCCTCCTCCTCTTTGGGGGAATCAAACTGCTTATCCTCCTCTGAAAGGAGTTTCTATGCTGTACGAAACGAAGAATCCCCATGGAGGCGACCATTACGGCGAGGAGATCCTCCTGGATTTTTCCGCCAACACCAATCCCTATGGCACCCCCCGCTCCATTCAGGAGGCTGTCTCCTCCGGATTGGGGCAGCTTCACCGCTATCCGGACCCCTTCTGCCGGGATCTGGTCCGGGCCATCGCCGCCTTTGAGTCGGTACCGGAGGGGTATATTCTCTGCGGCAACGGGGCAGCCGAGCTGATCTACTCCTACTGTGAGGCCCTGGCCCCGGAAAAAGCGGCAGAGCTGGCCCCTGCCTTTTCCGAGTATTCCCTGGCTCTGGATCGGACGGGGAGCCGAATATTCCGCTATCCCCTCTCTCAGAAGAAGGACTTTCGCCTGGACCGGGGGATCTTCGCCTTTTTGGAGAAAAACAAGCCCCAGGTCCTCTTTCTCTGCAACCCAAACAACCCCACCGGACAGCTGATCCCCCCCTCTCTGTTGGAGGAGCTTCTGGTCTGCTGCGGGGAAAAGAACATCCGCCTCTTTGTGGATGAATGCTTTCTGGACCTCTCTTCCCCGGGGGCGAGTCTGACCCCTCTTCTGTCCGCCCATCCTCACCTCTTTCTCTTGAAGGCCTTTACCAAAAGCTACGGGATGGCCGGGATTCGTCTGGGCTATGGCATGACCGCCGACCCCTCCCTCCTCCGGCGGATGTCCTCCTCCGTACAGCCCTGGAATGTGTCCTCCCTGGCTCAGCTGGCCGGGGCGGCCGCCCTCCGGGAGCAGGATTTCATACGGCGGACCAGAAAAACCGTGGCAGAGGAGCGGATCTGGCTCCGGGAGCGGTTGGAGGCCCTTGGGCTATGGGTCTGCCCCTCTGGGGCCAACTATCTTTTGTTCTCCGGGCCGAAGAATCTGCACCAGGCCTTAAAGGCCCATCATATCGCCATTCGGAACTGCGAAAACTATCCGAATCTTTCTCCGGGATGGTATCGAATTGCGGTCCGTCTCCACGAAGAAAACAAGCGCCTGATCTCAGCCCTTCACACCATCTTGGAAGGAGAATCCTCATGGCAAAAAATATAATGATTCAGGGCACCATGTCCAACGCGGGAAAAAGTCTCCTCTGCGCTGCCCTGTGCCGGATTTTTAAGCAGGACGGCTATCGGGTAGCCCCCTTTAAAAGTCAGAACATGGCCCTCAATTCCTTTATCACCAGAGAGGGGGGAGAGATGGGCCGGGCTCAGGTGGTCCAGGCGGAGGCCGCCGGAATCCCACCGGATGTCCGAATGAATCCCATTCTCCTCAAGCCCACCACCGATGTGGGCAGCCAGGTGATTGTCCGCGGAGTGGTTCAGGGCAACATGAGCGCTTTGGAGTACCATACCCGGAAAAGGGACTTTCTCCCCGCCGTCATGGATGCCTACCGCTCCCTGGCCGAGGAGAATGACATCCTTGTGATTGAGGGGGCGGGCAGTCCGGCGGAAATCAATCTGCGGCAGGAGGATCTGGTGAATATGGGCCTTGCCAAGCTGGTGGACGCTCCCGTCCTGCTGGTGGGGGACATTGACCGGGGCGGGGTCTTTGCCCAGCTCTACGGCACCGTAGCCCTGCTGGAGGAAGAGGAACGAAAACGGATCAAGGGGACCATCGTCAATAAGTTCCGGGGGGACCCCGCCATCCTCCGCCCCGGTCTGGAAACCCTGGAAACCCTCTGCGGTGTCCCGGTGGTGGGGGTGATCCCCTATGTCCACGCGGACATTGACGAGGAGGACAGCCTGGCGGAGCGGGTGGACCGAAGCACCGGCCGCAGGGAGGTGGACATCGCTGTCATCCGCCTTCCCCACCTCTCCAATTTCACCGATTTCAGCCCCTTTGAGCGATATGAGAATGTCTCTCTCCGCTATGTCTCCAGGGTCTCTGACCTGCATCAGCCGGACATGATCCTGATTCCCGGCACCAAAAGCACCATCGCCGACCTGATGTGGCTGCGGCAGAGCGGTCTGGAGGCCGCCATCCTGAAGGCGGCCTCGGCCGGGACGCTGATCTTTGGCATTTGCGGAGGATATCAGATGCTGGGAAAGAGCATCTCGGACCCGGAGCAGGTGGAGGCCAGCGGAACCACCCGAATCGCGGGACTGAACCTTCTCCCCATGGATACCGTCTTTCAGGGAGAAAAGGTGCAGACCCAGACAGAGGGCCTCTTTCAGTCTGTCGAAGGCCCTCTCGCCCCCCTCAACGGGCTTCGATACATGGGATATGAGATCCACATGGGGCGCAGCACCCGGAAGATCCCCCCCGTCACAGGGGCGGATACCGTTTATGGCAGCTATATTCACGGTATCTTTGACGCCCCTAAGGTGGCGGATACCATCCTTCAGGTCCTCTGTACCCGAAAGGGGCTTGACCCCCAGTGCCTGACCTCCTTTGACGGAGAGCAGTATCGGGAAGAGCAGTATGACAAGCTGGCCCAGGCCGTCCGGGCAGGCTTGAACATGGATTACATTTATGAGATCATCCGCCAAAAGGGATGAGAACCCCTTCCCCCATGGAGAGGAGTCTTCCTCTCCATGGGGGAAAATCCCACAAATAAGAAATACAGGGAGGTATTATGGTTGAGTAAAATACTCTGCATTATCGATGGAATGACCGATCCTCAGTTTTCTCCGGCAGATTATCCCCATCTCTCCTCCATGCTCCCCAGGGGGGTTGTGGATACCGTCCGGGGGCGGGAGGCGGAAAGTCTCACCTGCATCCTCCACCTTCTGGGGGTGAGGGAGGTCCCCCTCCACCTCCGGGGATATGCGGAGGCC
>JAHHSE010000080.1 GCA_020025395.1 Oscillospiraceae bacterium | reverse complement strand
GAATAGGAGGGGCGGTCGATGTGGGCGGGAAAGCAGACCCCTCCAAAACGCTCTGCCAGAGGGCACACCTGATAGACCCCGATGCTTGTGGCGGAGGCCAGGAGGGTGCGCTCCTCCCCCCGTTTCCCGTCCTCCGGACCCATAAGGATCTGTGCCCCAAAAATCTCCGGCCGGTTTGGGATGGGGGGGAGTCGGCTGTGGACATAGGCAGAAAAGGCCTCTGCCCGATCGATCTCCGGGAAGAGGCAGATGACATGAACTTCCTCCGCCGTGGTAAGCTCCATCCCCGGAAGGGCCAAAAGCCCATACCCCTGGGCGGCGGTCAGAAAGGAGCGGCAGTTGCCGCAGGTGTTGTGGTCGGTCAGGGCGGCCACATTCAGCCCCGCCAGGGCGCACATCCCCGCCAGATTGGCCGGAGTCATGTCCTCCTCCCCACAGGGAGAGAGGCAGGAGTGGAGATGGAGATCATAAAAAAGCTCCATGGGTCACAACAGGGCGGAGAGGGCGGCAGCGGCCTCATAGGTGGAGGCCCGGCTCCCCAGCAGATTAACCCCTTGCGCCTCCGCCCGCTCCAGCAGGTCCCGGTCCGGGACCACCCCTTCGGTGAGGAGGACACAGGCCACTTCGGTAAGCACCGCCACGGCGCACACATTCACATTGGACATAATGGTGAGCCAGACCTGGCCCTCTTCCGCCCCGCTCATCACCCAGGAGAGGAGGTCCCCGGCGTATCCGCCCAAAACCTCCCGCCGGGGCCGGGGCAGGGCAAAGGCGGTCAGCCCCATTTTCTCTTTCAATTCTTCCACGGTCACCGTGACCCGCCCTCCTTCCGTTCCGAAAGTGGTTTTTTTGGCTGGCTGCGTCGGAAGGGGGCGGGCAGATAGCTGTCCGGGTCCTCCGAGACCGAACGCATCCGCTCCCGCACCTTAAAGATACAGTCATCCATGCTGGCCCTGCCCAGGACCACATCCTCCGCCAGGGCCCGGCAGGAGGGGGCTCCGCAGGAGGAGCAGTCCAGGCCGGGCAGGGATTCCGCCAGCTGGTCGATCTTGAGCAGCTTTTCCATGGCCGCCCCCCGGTCGGTGTCCAGGCGGAAGGCGGGGATGTAGTCCAGCTCCCGCTGAAAGACGGCCAGTCTTCCGGCCCCGGGGAACGAGGCCAGGCTGCTGCGTCCGGGGGGAAGGCCCTCCCCCAGATGGGCAAGGCGCATCTTGGCCCCATAGGGGTTCTCCACATTCAGACAGCCCCCCACACATCCCTGGACACAGGCGGTAAGCTCGATGAAATCCGCGTCTGGCATCCGGTCGTCCTCAATCTCCTCCAGCACCCGGATCACATTGTCGATTCCATCCACGGCAATGTAATTTTTCTCCCCTCTGGCAATGGATTCTCCCCCGCAATAGCCCCAGGAAAGGCCCATGCCTCCGGTTCTGGAGAGGTCTGGAATCTCCCCCTCCCGGGTCAGATCCCTCATGGGTCCCAAAAGCTTCAAATAGATGTCGTTCACGGCAAAGGCTCCGTCGATCACCGGCTGCTTCAGTCCCATGGGGGCGTGGGCGGTGGTGATCTTGGCAGAGCAGGGAACAATGGCAAAAATTCCGATTTCCTCCGGTGAAAGGCCGGTTTTTTTCACCGCCTCCTCCCGTGCCAGCTCCGCCGCCAGCTCCATGGGGAGGATGACAGGCTCTATGTAGGGGATGAGCCGGGGAAACCGCATTCGGATAATCCGCAGGACCGTAGGGCAGGCGGAGGTGATCCGGGGCAGAGGACGGCCGGGGGAGAAGTCCCGCCGGGCCAGGTCGGCGATCAGCTCTGCCGCCGCCGCCACCTCGAACACATCGTCAAAGCCGATGTTCAGCAGGCCTCCCAGTACGATATTGGGATCGGTAAGGTTATGAAACTGCCCGAACAGGGCCGGCTCCGGCAGGGCGACCTTATATCGGAACCCCTCCATCTTGTCCAGGGGGTCTCCCGCGGGGCGGATGGCCTTATGGGGGCAGATCTGAATGCACCTGCCGCAGTCGATACAGCGGTCCGGAAGAATGGCGGCCTTTCTCCCCCGGACCCGAATGGCGTCGGTGGGACAGGTTTTGATGCAGGCGGTACAGCCTCGGCATCGGTCCACCTGAAGGGCCACGGAATGTTTTTTCACTGGGCTGTACCTCCTTGTATGATCGGACGGATCAGGCCACCTTAAACTTCATGGTTACGGTGGTCCCCACCCCCACCGTGGTGTCAATGTGCATATGGTCGGAGTAGCGCGCCATATTGGGAAGGCCCATGCCCGCCCCAAAGCCCAGGCCGCGGGCGGTGTCTCCTGCGGTGGTCCACCCCTCGCTCATGGCCTTCTCAATGTCCGGGATTCCCGGCCCCTGGTCCGCCAGACAGATGGTAATCTCATCCATGCCCACCAAAACGGTGACCTCACCCCCATTGGCGTGAATCACCATATTGATCTCTCCCTCATACATACAGATGGCGGCCCGGCGGATGGTTTCCGGCGGGATTCCCAGCTTTCTCAGGCTCATCTTCATCTTGCTGGAGGCCTCTCCCGCCCGGCTCAGATCTCCGGCGTCAATGGTGTATTTCAGCTTAATCGGACTCATGGGCTTACTCCTCCGTCAGACCGTGGGTGAAGAGCAGCCCGCAGGCCATAAACATCCGCACATCACAGCACATGAGAACGATCTCCCGTTCCCGGGCCAGAGCGAGCATTTCCCCGTCGGGCCGCTTTCCCCGGACAAAGACGATGCACTGCATATCCAGCATCTCGGCGGTGCGGATCACCTGGGGATTGACCATCCCGGTAATCAGAACCGCCTCATCCTTTACATAGGCCAGAACATCACTCATAAAGTCACTGGCACAGGCGGACTTCACCACTCGGTCCAGATGCTCCTCTCCGCATAGGACCTCTGCTTGCAGCAGGTCTCGAATTTCTGTTAATGTCATGCCGTCTCTCTCCCCTGTTTGATAGCGTTTCGATCCTTCCGTTTTGGTCATTATAACATAAACAGAGAAAAATGAAAAACCTTTTTTGTACGGATCCCTCTATTTTGCTCCCGCCCCCTCCCGCAAATCGGAACGGACAGGCCAAAGGCTTTGAGACTTTCTGCCTGTACTGTATTTTTTTGGGACACATAGAATTCATCTTGACAGGAGAAACTGTATTTAGTATAGTTACAGTATAAACCAGACCATTCAGATACAGTTTGAAAGGAGATGGCGGAATGGACACTCGGATTTATGATGTATTGGTGATTGGCGGCGGACCGGGAGGGTATACCGCGGCCCTGTACTGCGCCAGAGCGGGGATGACGGTGGCGGTGCTGGAAAAGCTGGCGGCCGGCGGTCAGATGGCCACCACCGATGAGATTGACAACTACCCCGGCTTTGAGACGGGGGTCAACGGCTTTGACCTGGGGCAGAAGATGCAGCAGGGGGCGGAGCGCTTCGGGGTGGAGACCCACCTGGCGGAGGTGACAGCGGCCCATCTGGCCCGGTACCCAAAGCGGATCGAGACCAGCGCCGGGGAATTTTTGGGCCGGGCGGTAATTCTGGCCACCGGAGCGTCGGCCCGGGAGCTGGGGGTTTCCCATGAAGCGGAGCTTCGGGGCCGTGGGGTGACCTATTGCGCCACCTGTGACGGGATGATGTACCGCGGGAAGGAAGTGGCGGTGGTAGGGGGCGGAAACAGCGCCGTGGCGGATGCCCTGGTGCTGGCGAAGTTCTGCTCCAAGGTCACCCTGATTCACCGCCGGGACTCCCTCCGTGCCTCCAAGGTCTATATGGAGGCCCTCAAAAACAGCGGAATTGAGATCTGCTGGAACAGTGTGGTCAAGGAGCTGATCTTTGACCAGCGGCTCACCGGGGTCCGCCTTTCCAACACAAAGACCGGGGAGGAGCGGGGGCTCTCCTGTCAGGGGCTGTTTGTGGCCGTGGGCCGGGTGCCCGACACCCAGCTCTTCCGAGGTCAGGTGGACATGGACCAGGCGGGCTATCTTCTGGCGGATGAGACCACCAGGACCAATCTGCCCGGGGTCTATGCCGTGGGCGATGTGAGAAGCAAACCCCTCCGTCAGATTGTCACCGCCACAGCGGATGGAGCGGTGGCCTCCCACTTCATTGAGGAGTATCTGATGGAGGTGGAGGGCAAATGAACAGCGACTTTAGCGTGGCTGCCCATGCTTTGGTCTATTTAAGCTGTAAGAATAGTGTACTGTCCAGCGAGGAGCTGGCGGGGAGTATCTGCACCAACCCCTCCAGGGTCCGAAAAGTGGTGGCAAAACTGAAAAAAGCGGGGCTGGTCACCACCAAGGAAGGAAGTGTGGGCGGCTGCCGATTCGGCGGAGACGCCGAGACCATGGATCTGGCCCAGGTGGCCGACGCTCTGGATGTGACCTTTGTGGAATCCTCCTGGCACAGCGGAGACCAGAATCAGGACTGTCTGATCTGCGCCGGCATGGGGGAGCTGATGGACGGGCTGTTTGCCGAGCTGGACCGCCTGTGCAAGGAGCGGCTCCGTCACATCACCATCGCCGATCTTTCCCGCCTCCTGCTGACCCCGGCCCCGCGGCACAAAAGAAAAAAGGAGACTTTGAATGGGTTTTAATCTTGGTACCAGTGTTCCGGCCCTCACTGTTTTTCTGCAGGGCATCTTCAGCTTCTTCTCCCCCTGCGTCCTCCCCCTCATCCCGCTCTATGTCAGCTATCTGGCCGGAGGGGCCAGGACGGTGGACGCAAACGGCAATGTGCGGTATCCCAGAAAGACGGTGCTGATCAACACGGTCTTTTTCGTGGCGGGGGTGAGCTTTACCTTCTTTCTCCTGGGACTCGGCTTCACCGCCCTGGGGAGATTCTTCACCGGGAACCGGGTCCTCTTCAGCAGAATCAGCGGAATCATCATGGTCCTGTTCGGCCTGTATCAGTTTGGTGTCTTCGGCAGGGACGGGGCACTGGAGCGGGAGCATCGCCTCCCCTTCCGTCTGGACAAATTCGCCATGAACCCTCTGGTGGCCCTGGCTCTGGGCTTTACCTTCAGCTTTGCCTGGACCCCCTGTGTGGGACCCACCCTTGGAAGTGTTCTCCTCATGGCCTCTACCGCCTCCTCTGCCTCCACAGGATTTGTGCTGATCGGGATCTACACCCTGGGCTTCGTCCTTCCCTTCCTGGCGGTGGGCTTCTTCACCGGGGCTGTGCTGGGCTTCTTTAAACGGCATCAGAGCGTGGTGAAGTACACGGTAAAAATCGGTGCGCTCCTCCTGATTCTGATGGGAGTGATGACCATCACCGGCTACATGAACGGAATCACCAGTTATCTCTCCGCCCTCAGCGGTAATTCCTCCTCTCCTTCCACGGAACAGGTATCCCCCGCTCCGTCTCCCGCTTCCCCCTCCTCTGATCCTCAGACCCAGGGAGGCGGCCAGAAGCCGGAGCCTTCCGATGAGCCGGAGCCTATTCCCGCCCCGGACTTTACCCTGGTTGACCAATACGGGAAGGAGCATACCCTCTCCGACTACAAGGGGAAAACGGTATTCCTCAACTTCTGGGCCACCTGGTGTGGTCCCTGTAAAACCGAAATGCCCCATGTTCAGGCACTCTATGAAAGCTATGGGGAAAATACCGGAGAGGAGCTGATTGTTCTGGGGGTGGCCAATCCCAAAAGCGAGGAGGCCCCCACCAACGCCGATGTGACGCAGGAAGAGGTGGAGCAGTTCCTCACGGACCATGAGATCACCTTCCCGGTGGGGATGGATACCACGGGAGAGGTCTTTGCCAGCTATGGCATCATAGCCTTCCCCACCACCTTTATGATTGATAAGGAAGGGAACCTCTTTGGCTATGTCCAGGGGGGAATCACCCGGGAGATGATGGACAGCATCGTGGAGCAGACCATCACGGGAAAGCGGGTGCAGTGAGCCGCTCCGGGGTCTAAAGCGAAAAAACCGGGGGTCCAACGGACCCTCGGTTTTTCTCTCATTTCACAGGGAGACTCAGTCGGCATCCTCGATCAGGCCGTATCCCCCATCGCGGCGACGATAGACCACGGCAAACGTACCCTCATTCTCCTCGTTGCGGAAGGCAAAGAAGGTATGCTCCAGCAGATTCATCTGGAGGATGGCCTCATCCACCGTCATGGGCTTCAGGGGGAAGCGCTTGCTCCGGACGATGCGGAACTCCTCCTCCTCCGGATCGGGGACAAAGGAGGAGATCTCCTCCACCGTCCGCTCAAAGGCGTCCTCCCGGAGACGCTTCGCCAGACGGGTCTTATTTTTGCGAATCTGCCTCTCCAAAGTGGCGACAGAGGCATCAATCGAGGCAAACATATCAGAGGTGCTTTCAGAAGCACGGAAAATCATGCTCCCGGCACGGACGGTAACTTCACAGACATTGCGGTCCTTCTCCACGCTGAAGGTGATGGAGGCATCCGCCTCAGTCTTAAAGTAGCGATCGAGCTTTCCCACTTTCTTTTCGGCATAGGCGTGGACCTTACCGGGCAGGTTGACTTTTTTATCGGTGAATGTGAATTTCATACAGTGTCAGCTCCTTCCAGTACTTGCATCTAAGGAGAACCTTCTCCTTGTTCAAAGTATACCACCTGCCGCCGAAAAAGTCACTATGTTTTTGTAATATACATAAAACATTTTCAAAAACGGCCCGATTGGAGGGGAAGGAGGGAGCAGGTCCCTTCAAAGAAAACAGAGCGCCTTGGGAGAGGACGGAAGGAGCCGGGTCCGGTTTTAAACACCGGACCCGGCTCCTTCCGGGAGGGGGAACTGCTTGAAACTTATCTCCGGCCGCCGCGGCGGCTGTTGCGCTTTTCCGCCAGACGGAGGTCGGACAGCTTATTGTCCGACTGCTGCATAAACAGCTTCAGCCGATCCTCGAAGGTCTCGGGCGCCGCCGGCTGGCGGGGGGGCATACTGCCAAAGGTACGGGGG